>DUJZ01000004.1 GCA_013329565.1 Methanomassiliicoccales archaeon | reverse complement strand
ACGACCATGACACGTATGGTATTCTCCAGGGTCGGATCGACCGCAGCGCCCCAGATGATCCTGGCGCTGGGGCTCACCCTCCTCTGCACCTCTTCGGCGATGAACTCCGCGTCGGAGATGGTCATGTCCGGTCCGCCGACAACGTTCACCAGGACGCCGTTGGCCCCGCTGATGTCCACTTCCAGCAGAGGGGAGCTGAGCGCGCGATCTATGGCCTCCTTCGCCCGGTCCTCCGCGTGACCGTCGCTCTCTCCCAGGCCGATCATTGCCACGCCGGCGCCCTTCATGATCGTCCGTACGTCGTTGAAGTCCAGGTTGACCAGCCCGGGCTTGGTTATGAGCTCGGTGATGCCCTTGATCGCCTTCGTGAGAACCTCATCGGCCATCTTGAAGGCCTGATTCAATCCCAACCGGGGGTACAGTTCGATCAGCTTGTCGTTCGGGATGACGATGACCGTGTCGGCGGTGCTGCGCAGGTGCTGCAGTCCCCATTCGGCGTTCTCCATGCGCATCCTGCCCTCGCCCTTGAAGGGGGTGGTGGTGACCGCGATGGTGAGAGCGCCCATCTCCTTGGCGATGTTGGCCACGACGGCCGCTGAGCCGGTGCCGGTGCCGCCGCCCATTCCGGCGGTGANNGTCCCCGGGTGCTCCGGCGACCCAGCAGGATCTTGTGCTGGGCTCTCGTGGTGAGAAGGTGCTGCGCGTCAGTGTTGGCGGCGTAGGTCTCCAGTCCAGAGATGTTCTCCTCCGAGATCCTGTTTATGGTGTTGGAGCCGCCGCCCCCGCAGCCCACGATCTTGATGTTGGTCTTCAGTTTCTGCAGGAGCTCGATGAGCTCGGCGTCGGTGGAGTCCAACTGCTGATATCCGAAATTGGGGGCCATCTCCATCTTGGCTGGAGCGGCATCCCTAGCTAAAGCTTCCTCAACAAGTGATTTCATCGATCATCCCATCCTTTGGCCACGGCCATCTTCCGATTTATGCACCCCATATGATATTTCTATTAAATATTCTTACTCCCCAGGGGTGCCGAGCAAATGATATACTCCGGCCGCCCAATCTCATCAACATGGTCTACCGCGTCTCGGCCACATTCAAGGGCAAGGTGCAGGGCGTCTACTTCCGCCAGTACACCCGCCGCTGGGCCGAGATGCTGTCCTTGAGCGGCTACGTCAAGAACATGCCGGACGGCACGGTATTGGCGGTGTTCGAAGGTCAGAGACAAGCCATTCAAGAGATAATCCGTAGGTTAAAGGATGAACATCCTGAGTCGGAGGTGACCTCGGTGGATATCAAGGTGGAGGAACCCGAGGGGCTAGAGGGTTTCGAGATCGTTTCCTAGAGATCGATGCCGTACACCCTTTCGGGATTGGTCTTGTTGACCTTCCAGAGCACCTCTGCGTTGCACCCCTTCTCAACAAGCTGGCGCATTCTTTTCGGAACTGTGGTGATTGCCAGGACCGCCCCCGGTCTCTGCAGGTCGTCCATGAAGTCGGTCTCCAGGAGGAAGCGGTCCCCCTTGGACAATGCCTCCTGGACCATGTCCCTGGTGGCCAGGACGGACGGGTAGACGCCGTGGTTCTCCTCTTGCGTCACCAACGGTCCGCAGTAATGCTTGACCACCTTCTCCCTGGGGAGACCGACCTTGTCGGCCATCTGTGCCAAGTTCTCCATGCTGGCCGGGGTGGCGCTCTCGGCGTGGATGACCACCGGACACGAACGCTCCTTGGCCAGCCTCATTCCGTAAGACAGAATGTCGTTCGAGGCGGCCATGATCTCCTCGGACACCGGGAAGTGCGGGCGGCCGATCTCGCCTAGTGCTATGGCCTTCCCTTCCTTGACGAGCTTAGCGGCCAGCTCCATGCCGCCCTTCATGATCTCTGTCGCCTTGTTCAGAGGCATGGTCTCGGCCAGTTCCAGCAGCTGCACTGGATATGGTCCCACCGTGCAGAAGGCGACGGCTCCAGCGGAACGGGCCAGGGCCGTCATTCTTAGCGTCACCTCGTACGCCTTGCGGAAATCATCCGCGCTGCGGACCGGGGTCTCATAATAAGGCATGTGACTGACGATAAGGTGCGTTCCTCCGGTCTTGAGAAAGTCCTTCACGGCCCCGACGTTGCGTCCGTTCGGTTGAAGATGGACATGGTTGTCGAGGACCGGAAATTCGAACATCACTTCAGCAAGCCCGCTGCCTTCAGCTCCTCGGTGATCTTGTCGACGGCCACGCTGACATCCTCGACATGCTTGGCGCCGGTGCAGACCAGCTTGCCGGAGCCGAACAGGAGCACGACCACCTTCGGCTTGTCGAGGCGATAGACCAGGCCGGGGAACTGCTCCGGCTCGTACTCCACCCTTTCCAGGCCGAGGGAGATGGCTATGGCGTTCAGGTTTATCTCCTGACCCAGGTCCGACGAGGCGACTATGTTCTGGACCACGATCACCGGTTTTACCTTGATCTTGATGCCCGCCTTCTCGATCTGCTTGGCCACCTTGGTTATGGCGATCTCCACGTGCGGCAGGGACTTGGCCCCGGTGCAAACGACCTTCCCGCTGCGGAAGAGCAGCGTGGCGGTCTTGGGGTCCTTGAGACGGTAGATCAGGCCGGGGAACTGCTCCGGCTCGTACTCCGCGCCGTCCAGGGACAGGGCGATGGACGGCAGGTCCAGTTCCTCACCGAGGGTGGTGGAAGCGACAACGTTCTCGATCTGTATCTTGGCCAAAACAGTCACCTTCCCGTCGTTATTTATATAACCCTTTATAAACGTTTTCGATAATGGCTTATACTTGAAAATAGAAAACCTGGGCTCAATAGGCATGCACAACGAGAGGCCCAGCGACGCTCAGGTCCTGGCCAACCGCCAACTTTTATATATTAACAGAGATATCATCTAAACGTCAGACAAATATTGAACTTTTGTCGGACATAAGATGGTCAGGGCTGGGTCATGAGCGACAGCGAGAGGATAACCGTAAGGATCCAGGCGGACAAGCTGGGGGCACTGCAAGCGCTCGTGGATGGCGGCAAGTACCCGACCATATCCGACGCCATCCGAGCGGCCATCGACTCCTTCATCGAGACGAACTTCACTCCCGAGCATATCCAGAGGGTTACGGTGGAACTTCCCAAGGTGAAGGTGATCGAGCTGGAATCGCTGATCAGAGACGGCGACTCGGTCTCCATCGACGATGCCATTCGCAACGCGGTGCGCGAGTACGTCCGCATGAGATTGGACAAGGCCATGGGCGAGATGAGGTGACCTCCCGCCAGTCGCAGGAGCTGAGGGATGGGGTCGCGCTTCGAAGGGCTGGATGAGCCGGAGGTCGAGCTGCACGAGCTCAACATTCTGGTCGTGGGTTGCGGAGGAGGCGGGTGCAACAGCATCCACCGTCTCAATCTTCTGGGAATAGCGGCAGCCACGACCATCGCCATCAACACCGACCAGAAATCACTGAGGGCCACCGAGTGTCCGAATCGCCTGCTTCTAGGGGTGGAGTACACCAAGGGGCTGGGCACCGGAGGCCGCCCGGACATCGGCGAGGAGTGCGCCTTGAACGCCGCGCCCATGCTCTCCAAGATATTCCAGAACGTCGACCTGGTCTTCATCGTCACCGGACTGGGCGGCGGCACCGGCACAGGCGCTTCGCCCGTGGTGGCCGACATCGCCCGGCGTTCCGGGGCCATGGTCATATCCATCGCCACCACCCCGTTCTCCTTCGAGGGCGCCAACCGGCGCAACATCGCCATGAAAGGTCTGAAACGGCTGAGGGAGGCTTCCAACAGCCTGCTGGTCATGGACAACGACCGCCTGCTGGAGATAGTGGAGAACCTGCCGGTCGACCACGGACTGGCGATTATCGATCAGCTGATATCCGAGCTGATAAAGGGCACGGTTGACATATTGACCACGCCGTCGCTAATCAACCTGGACTTCGCCGATCTTAGAACGATCATGGAGCAGGGCGGGATCTCCACCATCCTCTACGGCGAGAACGCCGATCCTGAAGGAGTCGTGCGGGACGCGATAAGCAGCCCGTTGCTCGACGTGGACATCAAAGGAGGGACCGGGGCCCTCATTCATATTTCCGGAGGAAGCAACCTCACCATGAGGCGGGCCAACAAGATCGTCTCCAGCATAACCAAGATGCTTGACGACGAGGCCACCGTCAAGTTCGGGGTAAGGGTGGAGGACGGGATGGAGGGCCTGATTCGCATGATAGCCATCGTCACCGGGATCTCGGAAGTGGGCGAGGAAATGCCCAGCGTGGCGCCGGGTGACGACCTAGGAAAGGTTCTTGGAAAGTACGCCCCTTGATCACTTCTTCTTGATCATCTTGGCCGCGTCGCCGAACACGCCCATGATGGTGTGAAACTCCCACCGGCTGGGCATCGCTCTTCCCATCATCCTCCGGAACATGATGGAGGTGCGCTCCCTACGGAACTCGGGATAGTCGATCGCGTCTAATAGGTCGTCGAAGAACCCCAGCAGCTTCTCCCTCTCATGTTCGCTGGCCTTCTTAGGTGAGCCGACATGGATCTGCTTCTGGTACAGCTCGTAAAGAACGATGGTGACGGCGTGGGACAGGTTCAGCACCGGGTAATCCTCGTGGGACGGTATGCTCACCAGAAGATCGCACCTGGCCAGCTCGTCCTGCCGCAGTCCGGTGTCCTCGGGACCGAAAACGATAGCAACCTTGTCCTCCACGTCCTCGAGCCGTTCGGCGAACTCCTTTGGGGTCAACGGAATGCGGATGTAGTGCTTCTCCCCGGCAGTTACTATCCCACTGGTTCCCACGACATGGAAGCAGTCGGCGATGGCCTCCTCGAAGCTCCCCACCACTCGCGCCTCCTTCAGGATGTAGCCGGCGTGCTTGGCGCGCTTGAACGCTTCGTCAGTAAGCTCGCATGGGTTCACCATGCACAGCTCGGTGAAGCCGAAGTTGGCCATGGACCTGGCGACCGCTCCCACGTTCCCGTCCACACGGGGCTCCACCAGCACGACCTTCACCTGAGGCATCGTATCCGGGACGGAAGCCGCATTTATTTAATTATCCTCGCCGACCGGAAAAGCATTTAGTCACCTGTCCAGATATGACTTGCATGGCAAGGGTGGCGGTCAAGTTCGCTTACGACGGCACTCGTTTCATGGGCTCCCAGAGGCAGCCCGGGGAACGTACGGCGGAGAGCGAGCTGCTCCGTGCCTTGGTCAAGATCGGAGCGATATCATCGGCGGACGAGTACCGCTTCCGGGTGGCCAGTCGCACCGACCGGGGGGTCAGCGCCCTTGGGAACGTGTTCGCGGTGGACACCGATTTCCGTCCCCAGGAACTTCTGGCCGCCCTGAACGCCTCCTGCGATGACGTATTCTGTTACGCTCTGGCCAGGGCGCCCAAGAACTTCTCCCCCCGCCGTGCGCAGGGTCGTTGGTACCGTTACCATCTTCCTTACCGCGGGCAGGACCTTGATATGATGATCGAGGGGGCGAAGGAGTTCGAGGGGGAGCACGAGTTCCGCCAGTTCTGCAAGCCAGACGGGAAGGTCACGCTACGAACGCTGGAATCGGTCACGATCCGCCGCGAGGGTGAACTGATAGTTATCGATATTCGGGCCAGGGAGTTCCTGCGCAACATGGTCCGCCGGATCGTCTCCGCCCTGGACCAGCTTGGCCAGGGGCGGGTGACTGTAGACGAGGTCAGGTCGGCCCTGCACGGTCAGGGCAGGTCAATGGGCCTGGCGGAGGCGGAAGGCCTTTTCCTGATGGACATCGACCTCGGGCTTGATTGGTCTTATCCTCCGACGGGAAGGATGACCTCTGTGGTGTCGGAACAGACACACCAAGCCAGGGTTCACCTGCGCTTCGAGGAATCGCTTCAGGAAAAATGCCGTCTGGCCTTAAAATCCCAGGGTCATGTTATTTAACCGTGACGGTAGCATGCTCCCGCCCGATTCTTATACCCCGGCGTAGCTCGGCAACCTGTACCCGAAGGCAGGGAGAAGGTCCGCGGGGGCGAGGGGGCGGTGGGCCCCCTCGGCATCCCTTTTTTATCCGATAGACGATGGCCTAGGGATGTTGATCGCTTTGACCGGCACTCCCGGAACGGGCAAGAGCACCGTGGCGCTAGGGCTGCAGGCCAAAGGCTGGAAGGTTTTAGAGGTCAACGACCTGGCCAAGAGGCATGGGCTGCTCCGGAGCAAGGACCCGACCCGGGACAGCTACGACCTGGACCTGGACGAATTGCAGGAAGCCTTGGAGAAGGAAACGTTCAACGATGGCGTTCTGGTCGGTCATCTCTCACACCTTCTGGACGTGGACATGGTGATCGTCCTGAGATGCCACCCGGAGGTGCTGGCTAAAAGATTGGAATCCAGGAAATGGCCCCTGGCCAAGATCAGGGAGAACGCCCTGGCCGAATCGCTGGACATCATCCTGGCGGAGGCGGTCGACTCCGAGGTCCCGGTATTCGAGGTCAATACCACCGAACTGTCGCTTCCGGAGACGGAAAAGGCGGTGCTAGCCATACTGGCCGGGGAAAAGGAAAAGTACGCCGTGGGAAATATCGACTGGAGCGAGGAGGCATTGAGATGGTCCTAGATTCCCACCGCGGCAAGGTCGACTTCATAATGGACCCGGTGGCCAAGGCCATGATCAAGGTCCATCCCAACTACATCTCGTTCATGGCCATCATCCTGGCCGCCGCGGCCGGGGCGATGCTGTTCTACTCTTTCGATCATTGGATACTCCTTCCGATATCCGCGGTGGTGGTCCTGGTAAGCGGCTTCCTGGACGGACTGGATGGAAAAGTGGCCCGCCTGGCCGGCATCGCCGACCGCCGCGGGGACTTCCTGGACCACGTCCTGGACCGCTACGCGGACATGCTGATGATCGGCGGTGTCGCCGTCAGCGCCTGGTGCTCGCCGTACCTGGGCATGATGGCCTTGATCGGCGTTCTGCTAACCAGCTACATGGGCACCCAGGCCCAGGCGGTTGGCGCCAAGCGCATGTACGCCGGAATTCTCGGCCGGGCGGACCGCATCGTGCTTTCGTTCCTTATCCCGCTGGTGCAGATGGTAATGGTCCTCACGGGCCACACAGAAGTAGAACTTCTGGGCATCCATTTCAACGCCTTCGAGGTCATGATGCTGTGGTTCGCTGTCGTAGGCAACCTGACCGCCTTGCAGAGGGCGGTACTGACCTACGACTGGCTCAGGAAGGCTTAGTTGCCTTGTCCGTCTTCTTGTCCCTGCTCCGGTCGTAGGAGCGGATGCGGTAGTAAGTCAACGGGTGATTCACCCTTCTCCCGTTGCACAGCTCGTCCGGTTCGAAGCATATCCCGTTGGTGCGCATGGTGGCGCACTCCGGCGGGGTGTACTTCTTACCGTAACCGTCCCCGGTGATGTGTCGGACCTGATAAGCGGTCTTGGATTGATCGAAATCGGGGGACGAGCAGAAGAGCTTGATGATATCGTCCACCGGCATGCCGATGAAGCTCAGAAAGCTGGCCAACGCGAAACGGCCGGCGTGAGGCATGTTCTGACCCGCCTGGGCCATGGCCACCAGCTTCTTCATGCAGGGCGGGAACTTCAATATGCTGACCTCCCCGAAACCCTCGTCCCGATACTTCTCCTTGTACGCCTCCAGGGCGGCGATGACCTCTTCCAGGTCCGCACGCACCGCCTCCAGCAGTTCGTCGTTGACCGGCAACGGAAGCTCGTCCTCGATCTTCTCGTCCAACGCTTGCTCCAGCACCCTGACGAACTTGTTCTTCTCCAGGAGCACGAAGCCTTTCCTCATGTCCTGGTTGACCAGCTTCCACTCCGGCCCGCGCAGTCCCGAGGTATAGCTGAGAAAATCGGTGAAGTGCATGCGCAAGGTGCCGTCCTCCAGCGACGCCTCCACCTCCAGCTCCTTGGCCAGGGCGATGATCGTCGTCACGTCCTCCTTCTTCAGGCGTTCGTTGAACGTCTTCGCCTCCGCCAACGCATAGCGGCGGACCAATGCTTCGTCGCCAATGCAGGAAACGAGAATGCGGGCGTAAGGGTAGCTCAGGATCTCCTGCACCGCCTCGTCCTCGGAGGTGACCGGGTTGTTTGGAACCGTAAGATCGCTGAGAGCGGTCAACACTCGTGACTTCCCTCTCCTCCTGGCCTCGGCGGTTATCGTATGGCCGATCAGATCGTCCAGGCCCAGCTGCCGCTCCTTGACGAAAAGGGTGGCATCCCTCAGGAAAGGGTACAAAGCTAGATCTCGAAACTCCATCGGCTACACCTCATCCGCTTGCCTGATAATTAGTGTTCGGGAAGAACGAAGCTCAGGAAGGGAAGCACGGCGTCGGCCACCTTTGGGTCGTCCAAAGCCTTTCGGAGATCGTCGTAACCTTTTAAGGGGCGAGCCCGGAACAGGCGTATGGCCCGTTTCCTGCCCAGTCCCGGCAACCCTTCCAGGGCGGTTATGTGGCAGTTGTTCACTTTTAGCGGATGCTCGACCGCGCTTATGCTCCGGAAGCCGTGGCCGACCACCGCCACGTCGTAGAACCTTTCCAGATCGACCGGATGCGGGATCCCGACCAGCAGCGGATACGTTCCTATCTGCCTTCCGAAGGTCACCTTGCCCTCGCGCATTTCCGTATAAACGGAACGGAGGACCGTACCCACAGGCACCAGTCGCTCCAGGAGGGGCCGGTCGATCTCCTTCCTTATCCTTTCCTTGAAGTGCAGGAACTCGGAATGGCTCACGGTCTGCGGGAACTCCCGCCGGACGGGCATGACCTGGCGGATGTTTATTCGGCGAAGCAGGAGTCCTTCGTCCAGGATCCCCTTCAGGAAGCGGTAGTTGATATCCAGCGATTCTTTCCGTTCACCCTCCAGCCCCACCAGTACGTTGATCCCTGGAAGAAGGTATGGAAGTCCGTTGTCGCCGCGCCCTCCGCCTACCCGGTTTATCGCCCGGACCGACCAAAGCACCTCCTCCGGGGTGGCGTTCAGGTTGTTCATCCTTCCGACGTCCGGATCGGCCGTCTCCATGCCGAGTGCCAGCACGTTACCGGGCGTGCAGTGTTCGACCAGTGATGAGAGTATCCTTTCCGTCTCCTCAGGGTGCCGGGCCATGACCGCCGGGTTGGCGTTGTCCACGTGCAGGACGTTCGGGGATAGCGTCGACATGCCGCTGAGCAACGATTCCAGAGCGTCCGGGTTCGGTCTCGGGCAGTCTGTGCCATCCAGTTCTGCCTTGTAGGATATGATGCAGGTCTGCGAGCCCAGGCGGAAGTTGACCACTCCCCTTTCCCTGAGGGCTCGAGCTTCCGCCACTATCGCCTCCGGCTCCCGGAAGACCGGGCGGCCTTTGAGCGGTTCGACGCAGAAGGAGCAGCCGCCGTTCACGTACCGAACGCAGCCGCGGTACGTCTCCATCTCCGCCGTCAGCGGTTGGGGATGGTCCGGGTGCGATAGCACGCAATCAGCGCCGAGCAGCATCCAGCGGTTCCATTCCCCGCTCTCGCGCCAGCGGTCCCCGGCCTTGCCTACGTCAAGTAGATCGTACACCGCCGCGGCGGCATCCAGATAATGCGAATGATGGGATCGCTCCTTGAGCACCGGGTCCAGGGCCGCCGGGCCGCCGAGAACCGTCTCCCCCCGATAGGCATCGATCAGCTGGAGAAGCTCCCGGCGCGAGGCCGGCATCCCCCGAAGGTACCTTCCGGGAACGGACATGCCTGATAGGACGACAAGCAGGTCAGAGGGCGGTAGTTTCCTCCCTTTCCTCCACTGGTCCACGGTGATGTAATGAGGCGTTCCCCCGGCATCCCGAACCGCTCCGAAGACCGCTCTCGGCAAAGGATGGATGTAAGGTGGAACCCCCAGGGACCCTGGTTCGTCTATGTAGCCGTCGAAGATGAGGACTTCAGGCACGGTGACCCCGTCCAAAACAGTAAAGGGAAGGCCTCGATAGGCCTATAAAGGTGATTTCAGAGCAGGCTGACCTGCTCGGTCTCGACGTTCTGGATGCCGGGCACTGCGCGCAGGGCCTCTTCCAGCTTGTCGACCAGACCGGGTGCGTCCTCCATGACGAAGGCCGTCTCCAGCTTCTTGAGCCCGAAGGCCAAGGGTTTGATCTCGGCCTTGGCCACCTTGACGTTCGCAGGCACCAAGGAGGGCAGCTGGGCGATGAGGGCCTGAAAGTCGAACTCGGTGTCCTCGGGCATCAACGAGTAGGTGGCGGCGACGGTTCCCATGCCTACCACCTTACGGACCGATGAAGCCGCACTTCTTGCATTCGTACTTGACGCTCTGGTCACGGCACTTGGCGCAGCGGCCGATCTCCTCAATGCCGCAAATCGGGCACTTGAAGAAGGTGATGCCATTGCCCACCAGCCGAATCCCGCATGAGTTGCAGATCTTTTCATTCTCCATAGGACATCGCTTTGTGCGTGATTATAGTCCTCATATAAATACGTGATTGGTAGGTGCGGCGGACAATTTCCGCTTCTGGGTCCCCTTTTACGTTATTCTCCTGTATGCATAGTAGGCATGGACGTTATTTTATATTCATTAAATTTGAATATTAATTTCCGCGGCACATGTTCTTATACATTGCTTTCAATACCGTAAAATCGGCAGGAACATCCGGCGGGTCCATGTTGATCGGTGTGCCAACAGGACTAGTGTTCCGTGGTGGATGGGAAATATTAAATAGAACAAGGATTTACTCTCCCGTTCACACGCCGGCACTTACTTACCAATGGGCCCGTAGCTCAGCTAGGTAGGACCTTCGGAGACGAAGGGTCCCTAGAG
Source organism: Methanomassiliicoccales archaeon (assembly GCA_013329565.1). Lineage (GTDB taxonomy): Archaea > Thermoplasmatota > Thermoplasmata > Methanomassiliicoccales > UBA472 > UBA472 > UBA472 sp8940u. The sequence continues at coordinate 2,877 of DUJZ01000004.1, read as the reverse complement.
AGAGCATCTGGCTTTTAACCAGGTGGTCCGGGGTTCGAATGGTACGCGGTACTTCCGTGTATGCGGAAATCCCCGCGGGCCCGCTTGGGTAGGTGAAAGAAATATGCAGACCGAAGTATCCAAACCCGATTCCCAAATCGTTTTTGTAAAGCCAATACTCAGTGGAGGAACGCCCCGGTTTCTGCATGGTATGAGGTGATTCGTTTGGATGATTCCGTACCATTTAACATATTAAAGCACACAATGGTGCCCAGACACGAGCTTTTGACCGATGAAGAGACCGACAAGGTCCTCAAGCGGCTCAAGATAACCCGCGACCAGCTGCCCAAGATAAAGGACAGCGACGCGGCGATCAAGACGCTCAAGGTGGCCATAAACAAGGACATACCTGAGAAGAGCGTCGTTAAGATCATAAGGGACAGCCAGACGTCCGAAACGGCGGAAGTATTCCGCCTCGTCATCAGAGGGTGAACTTATTGAGGGACCTCGTCGAACTCTACTTTAAAGAGAGCAGCATAGTAAACCATCACATAGCCAGTTTCAATGATTTTCTGTCGTCCCAGAGCAATCCGAACAGCCGGATGCAGAAGATCGTCGACAACGTCAGGGTGTCCGCCGAGGACCCCGAGCGGGGCTTGATCACGCTGGACCCGGAGAAGACCAACGGGCGCATCGTCCAGATCCGCGTCGGCCGCCGCAGGGACGAAAAGACAGGCCAGGTCGACCAGCACCTGCCGCCGACCCTCAAGATCGGCGAGCCCATGGTCCGCGAGGCCAACGGTTTCGTTCACAACATCACCCCGATGGAGGCCAGGCTCAGGAACCTGAACTACATGGCCCCCATGCTGTTGGACGTCACCATCATAGAGGACGGCATCGAAAAGGAGGAGAAGGACATCCACATCGGTGACCTGCCCATCATGGTGAAGTCCCGCAAGTGCAACATCTTCAAGGAGAACATGGAGAAGGAGTACGACCTGACCGACGAGCAGTACAACGCCGAGCTCATGAAGAGGAGCGAGGACCCCATGGACGCCGGCGGGTACTTCATCATCGGCGGGACGGAGAGGGTCCTCATCACCCTGGAGGACCTGGCGCCGAACCGGGTCATGGTCGAGCTCAGCGAGAGGTACGGCACCGCCATGGAGGTTGCCAAGGTCTTCTCGCAGAAGGAGGGCCACCGCGCCCTTACCCTCGTGGAAAAGAAGCGCGACGGCATGCTCATGGTCACCGTTCCCGCCGCCTCCGGGCAGATCCCTCTGGTGGCCCTGATGAAGGCCCTGGGAATGGAGGACGACGAGCAGATCTATGAAGCCATCGTCTCCGCTCCGGAGATGGCCAACATCGTCTACGCTAACCTGGAGGAGATCCAGGACGCCAAGCTGTACGGTCCAAACGGCATCTTCACCACCGACCACGCCTTGACCTACCTGGAGAAGAAGTTCGCCACCGGCCAGGCCAAGGAGTACCGGGTCAAGAAGGTCGAATCGATCATCGACCGCTCCCTGCTGCCCCACCTGGGCGACGTCAAGGAGGACCGGTTGAAGAAGGCCATATTCCTAGGGAGGATAGCCAGGTCGGTGCTCGAGCTTTCCCTCGGGAAGCGCAAGGAGGACGACAAGGACCACTACGCCAACAAGCGCCTGAAGCTCTCCGGCGATCTCATGGAGGACCTGTTCCGGGTGTCCTTCACCAACCTGGTCAAGGACCTGAAGTACCAACTGGAACGCTCCTACGCCCGCAAGAAGGACCTGAGCACCAAGGGGTCCATCAGGCCGGACCTGATGACCCACCGCCTTCTGCACGCTCTGGCCACCGGAAACTGGGTGGGCGGGCGCGCCGGCGTCAGCCAGCTGTTGGACCGCACGTCCAACATGAGCACCATATCCCACCTGAGGAGGGTCACCTCCTCTCTGACCAGAAGCCAGCCTCACTTTGAAGCGCGAGACCTGCACCCGACCCAGTGGGGCAGGCTCTGTCCGAACGAGACCCCGGAAGGTCAGAACTGCGGGCTGGTCAAGAACGCCGCCCTGATAATCAACGTCTCCGAGGGCTTCCGCGAGGAGGACGTGACCTTCTTGCTCAAGGATTTGGGAATACACGAGGTCAAGGGCCAGCAGATGGCCGGCACCCGCGTCTACGTGAACGGCGACCTGAAGGGCGTGCACGACCACGCCAAGGACCTGGTCAACCAGATGAGGAGCCGCCGCCGCTCCGGATTGCTGTCGGATGAGATCAACATCCGCTACGACGAGGAGATGGACGAGGTCATCATCAACTGCGACGAGGGCCGTCTGCGCCGGGCGTTGCTGGTCCTGAAGGACGGCTGCCTGATGATCACCCGCAAGCACCTGGAGGACATCCGGGCCGGCAAGATGCGCTGGTCCGACCTGGTGCGCGAGGGAATTCTCGAATGGATCGACGCCGAAGAGGAGGAGGACACCTTCATCTCCGTCGAGCCGTTCGAGGTGCCCCTGAAATGCGGGAACTGCGACCGCGACATATCCCCGCTGGACATGGACTGGATGAACCCTGGTACCGCGGACAAGCAGGCCGAGCTGAAGTGCCGGCACTGCGGCGGTTCGACCAAGGTCGACTACCTGTTCGACAAGGGCCACACCCACATGGAAGTGGACCCCATGGTCATCTTGGGCGTATGCGCAGGCATGGTTCCATATCCCGAGCACAACTCGTCCCCGCGTGTCACCATGGGAGCGGGTATGGCCAAGCAATCGTTGGGACTCGCTTCCAGCAACTACCGCAAGCGTCCCGACACCCGAGGGCACATCCTGCACTACCCGCAGAAGCCGATGGTCCAGACCAAGTTCATGGACTTCGTGGCCTTCAACCAGAGGCCGGCCGGGCAGAACTTCGTGG
>DUJZ01000111.1 GCA_013329565.1 Methanomassiliicoccales archaeon | reverse complement strand
AAGCGTTGTTGTTGCAGGTGTTGTTGCAGATCAGAAGGTAATCGGAACTAATGCCGTATGAATAGATGCCATACTGTTCGTTGTCACTGCAATTGTTGCCGATCATCTCGTTCTCATCGGAATAAATGCCGTTGATCCCTATCGAATTGTGCGAGCAGGAATTGTTCAATATCCGGTTTTGATGGCTGCTATCGATCTTGATCCCGATCATCAGGCCGGGGTTATCGTTCAGGTCGCAGTTGTTGTCCGAGATCCCGTTCATGGCCGACTCCCTGATGTGCATCCCTACGACATTGTGATTGCATTGGTTGTCGGTGAGCGTGTTGGACAGGCAATACTCCAGCATTATTCCCACAGTGTAGGAATGGTATAGTCTAGCGGAAGTGCAGTTGTTTTCGACGATCTCATTCCCATCGCTGTTGTAGAGATATATACCGTGGTAATTGTCGTGGACCTCGTTCCCGGAGATGATGCCGTTGTCGGAATCGTCGGCCCTTATCCCGTTTCCATTACCGTTCAGGGTGTTGTTCATCAGAACGTTCCCGAGGGATTGGTAAATGAACACACCCGCGAACGGGTTCCCATTGCAGGTGTTGTTCATGACCAAGTTGTCATTGGAGATGTCGATGACGATTCCGCCGTGATGATACGAATTCTGTCCGTTGTTACCGCAGGTGTTGTTGGACACCTCGCATTTGTCAGAGAAAGACAGATAAATGCCGGCCTGGGAGTTCTCGGAGCAGTTGTTGTTATCGATGACGTTCCAATCGCTCTCGGTCTTGAGCCAGATCCCATATGTGTTTCCTTGAAGCTCGTTGTGGGAAAGGACGTTATCGTCGGAATCGTAAAGATAGGTGCCGTTGAAGTTGCTCCATGCGGTGTTGAAATTCACCATACAGCCGGTGGATCCATCGAGCCATATCCCTGAATCACCGTTGTCGTAGACGGTGTTCGAAGAAACGATGCAGTTCGACGTACTGTTCAGGTATATTCCAGACACCTGATTTCCGTGTACAGTGTTGAACGTGATATTGTTAGACCCTGAGTTCAGTGCCCATATTCCATGGTAGTTGTTGATGAGTTCGTTATCTGAGATATTATTGCCCGATATGGGATAGGTCGTTGAAGAGGAGAGGAATATTCCTGCTCCCGAGTTCAAGACAAAACCGTTCCCGGAGCAGGTATTGCTGGTTATCTCGTTGCCGGTAGTGACGGAGAGGGAAGAGTAGAGCACCATCCCCCCGATCGAATTTCCGCGGCAAACATTCGTTGTCACCGTGTTATTGATCGAGGAGTCGATGGCAATGCCGTCCCCGTCGTTCTCCAAGCAGATGTTGGCGCTGATGTTGTTGTAACTTGATTGATAGAGGCTTATACCGGCATTATCGAAACTGCAATTGTTCTCTAGGATATCGTTGTTGTTTGAAAGAGTCAGATAAATGCCACTAGCCCCGGGCATCTCGTTGCCGCAATGGTTCCTGTAAAGGGTGTTGCTGTCAGAATTGACCAGATATATGTCATCCCCCTGGCTATCGCAGGTGTTGTTGGATATGAAATTAATTGAGCTTTTATCCAACTTTATGCCGTAAGAATTAGTGCGATTGCAGGTGTTGTTATCGATCAAGTTGTAGTTGCTTGCATCTTCGAGGATTATACCGGTTAAGGTGTCGTTACAGGTGTTGTTCGTTATGTCGTTCCATTCCGATTGGAAGAGGTAGATGCCATAATCAGATCCCGAACAGTTATTGTCATTGATCGTGAAATTGTTCGAATACCCTATGCTTATGCCGTAAAAGTTGTCGTTGCAATCGTTCCCATCTATGACCAGGCCCACGCAGTCAAGGATGTAAATTCCGATTGGGATCTGAACGGATTTTGGATCGCAGGTGTTGTTCTCCAGTGTGACATTACGAACATTCTGGATGAATATCCCATAATCGTTGAAATCGTGCACGATGCAGTTTCTGATGACCAGATGCTTGTCGGTGTTTCTGATCAGTATGGCCTGTTCGAACCCTGTAGAGTTGATGTCCAGGTCCTCGATGATGTACGGGTCCGACTCGGTGCCTGACCCGGTCCAGCTAGGATTTTCGAGGAACAATTGATCTAAATCCGCGTTGCTGTAGACCTCGATCACGCCAGGGAACGCGTCTGCCGCCTCGGCCGAACCTGCCGTTCCTATGGACACTAGTACGATAACTGACAATAACACTATAGCTGCACCTAGATACTTGCCGAACACCTTTTGCATACTGATTCCCCCTCGAACGAAATGAGACATTATGAGAGGACGGCCATAAATGGTTTCGCCACATTTTATCGATCCTGAAACGAACTGGATACGCTCTATCTATGATTGACCCTAAGTGACCGCATTTATGAGGGGCAATCCTCCAAATCAAGAGATATGACAATTCTTTAATACTCAGTTCGCCAACGGTGGACCGGATGCTCCTAAAGCTGCCATACGGCGAAGGTGGATTGCTCAAGGCGAAGGTTCCCGATGAAAATCTGGCCGGGATCGTCGGGCCGCACGAGGTACATTGCGTACCGGACGAGATCGAGAGGGCGCTCTCCAAGCCGTTCGGTCGCACCCTCGATTCATTCCTGAAGGATGCGCAGGACATAGTTTTCCTGGTCAACGATGGAACACGACCAACGCCTACTTCGAGAGTCCTGGACGCCCTGGCGGGCCACATGGACCTCGGGAAGGCGCGCTATCTCATTGCCACCGGCGCTCACCGGGGACCGACCGAGGGCGAGCTGAAGTTCATTTTCGGAGGGCATCTGGACGAGTTACGAAATAATATCTTCGTCCACGATGCCATGCGTTCAAAGTGCGTTCATCTCGGAGTTTCAAAGAACGGCACGGACATGGAAGTGAACGAGATAGCGGTGAACGCTGATCGTTTGATCATAATAACCAGCGTGGAGCCGCACTACTTCGCCGGCTATACCGGAGGACGCAAGTCCTTCCTTCCAGGGGTGGCGTCCTTCCGCACCATAGAGCAGAACCACCGGCTGGCCATGCGCCCCGAAGCGCAAACACTAGTCCTGGACGGCAACCCGGTGCACGAGGACATGATGGACGCTCTCTCCGTCGTCAAGAAGGATATCTTCTCCATCCAGGTCGTGCTGGACCGCCATCAGCGCATCTACAAGGCCGCGGTGGGCGATCTGCACAAGGCGTTCCGCCAGGCCGTGGAATGGGCTGACGAGGTGTTCTCGATCACCATCAAGCAACGTTACGATGCCGTCATAACTGTCGCGCCATACCCCATGGACGTCGACCTCTACCAATCGCAGAAGGCCATAGACAACGCCAAATGGGCGCTGAAGGACGGCGGTACGCTCATCCTGGTCGCCAAGTGCCGCGAGGGCATGGGCGAGGAGACCTTCGCTAAGCAGCTTTCGTTCTCACCGGACAAGAAGAGGGTCCTCAAGAACCTGGAGAAGGAGTACAAGCTCGGATATCACAAAGCGGCCAAGGTGGCCGAGGTGATGTGTTCCGCCGATCTCTGGGCGGTCACCGCCCTCGGTCCTGAAAAGTTGAAGGAGATGGGCATAGTTCCCTTCGGCACATTGCAGGAAGCGGTCGACTCACTGTTGAGGGAAAAACCAAAAGCCCAGATCCTGGTTCTCCTGGACGGCAGCGTGACCGTGCCGAAGGTGCGTGAAGATGAGTGAGACCATCGAGGCGACAAACCTCCGCAAGATGAAGAAGGAGCTGATGACCTGCACCTACTGCGGGTTCTGCAAGAGCGTCTGCCCCACCTTCCAGACGGTGGGCTGGGACCCCTCCGTCGCCCGGGGAAGGATGATCCTGGCCTACGGCCTATTGCAGAAGGAGATACCGGCCGATCCGTCCGTTCTTGAGTACCTGTACCAGTGCACCACCTGCAAGGACTGCGAGAGGAGATGTCCTTCCAAAATATCCGTGGTGGACGTGGTGGAGAGCGCCCGCCGGGACCTGGTCGCGGCCGGCCATATGTTGCCGAAGCACAAGGCCATGGTTGAAAAGGTGATCGCCACCGGCAATCCTTACGGCGAAAAGAAAAGCGTTCCTGAAACGCTTGGTTCCAAACCGAAGAAGGCCAAGGTCGGTTATTTCGTGGGATGCACCGCCACCTACCGCGATAGGATGCTGGCTGACGCGACGTTATCGATCCTGCGCAAGCTCGGCGAGGACTTCACGCTCATCGACGAGAACTGTTGCGGTTCCGTGCTGCAGCGCATAGGCGTGGGCGAGGAGGAAGTGGAAAAGCTCTGGGAGAGCAACGTGAAGAGCATCCGCTCCCTGGGTGTCGAGAAGGTCGTCTTCTCCTGCGCCGGCTGCTACCGCATGTTCAAGGAGGAGTACCCCAAGAAGCTGGACCTGGGCTTCGAGGTCCTTCACATCACGGAATACCTGGCCTCCCAGGACCTGAAGCTCAAGCCGTTCAATGGAACGATCACTTATCATGACCCTTGCCATTTAGGAAGGCATTGCCATGTGTACGACGCTCCCCGTGCCGTACTGGCCAAGATCCCCGGCGTCCAGTTCAGGGAGATGCCTCGCAACCGTGAGACGTCCGCCTGCTGCGGAGGGGGCGGAGGCGTCCGTTCCGCTTATCCGGAACTTTCCAAGGAGATAGCCGCCAGGCGAGTTGACGAAGCGTCCTTCGCCGACCTGCTGGTGACGACGTGCCCGTTCTGCGTGAACAACCTGAAGGCCGGGGCTTCCGGCCGCTCGTCCCCGGAGATCATCGACCTGGTGCAACTGGTCGACAGGCTGCTGTGAGGGGACATGGCTCGGGTTCGCGTTTACCGGAATTATCAGGAGGCCTGGGCGGAGTGGCGAAGACTCGGGATACCGGACCGGGCGTTCACAAGGTTCGATCTGGCCTCCAGACAGTTCATCTTCATCGATTCGATCAGCCAAGAGGAGGTCAGCACCCTCCGGGAGGAACTGGTACCCAAGGGCGTTACGGTGCTGCCCTGCCGCGGAGATCGCGCGGTCGTCGCCATCACCCCGCTGACCCTGGAGAACCTGCTGATGACCGGGGCGTCACCCAAGGTATTGGAGATAGGCGAGGCGCTGCGCTTCCGCAACGAGGTGGAGCCGCCCTTGTTGGAATGGTCGGGCGGTTCGCTGGACCTGTCAGGACCGAGAGTCATGGGCATTTTGAACGTGACCCCGGATTCCTTCTCCGACGGCGGGCGTAATTTTGATGTGGACACCGCGGTGCGACACGCCTTGTCCATGAGGGATGAGGGCGCGGACATCATCGACATCGGAGGGGAGTCCACCCGCCCGGGCTCGGCACCGGTATCCCCCGAGGAGGAATGGTCCAGGATCTCTGACGTCGTCAGAAGGGTGAGCGAGGAGGTGGGCCTGCCGATCTCCGTGGACACCCGCCGTCCAGACGTGGCGAGGAAAGCGCTCCGCGGCGGGGCGGTGATGGTGAACGACATCTCTGGCCTGAAGGACGAGATGATCGATGTCGTTCGGACGGAAGGGGCGGCGGCCTTCATCATGCATATGCGGGGAGAGCCGTCCAACATGCAGGACGATACGCGCTACGTGGACGTGGTGGGGGACGTTTACGCTTTTCTTGAGCAGCGGATGAGAAAGGCCGTTTCAGCTGGGATCCCCCTAGAGAGATTGGCCATCGATCCTGGGCTGGGGTTCGCCAAGGACGTTGATGGTAATTTGGAGATCATGTCCCGACTGGACGAGTTTCGTTCCATGGGGCGCCCGGTGCTCCTGGGAGCGTCTAGGAAGAATTTTTTGGGGAAAGTCTCCGGAGGGGGACCGGAGGACCGTCTGGAAGCGAGCCTTGCCGCGGCTGCCGTCGCATGCTGGCAGGGCGTTCACATGTTCAGAGCTCATGACGTAAAAGAGACGGTGAGAACTCTCAGGGCGGCCAGCGCCATGAGGGCAGGGATCAGCCCAGGGTCAACATGATGGTTATGGCGATGAGGAGCACCGCCGCGATCCCCAGGAACATCATGTTCTTGGTGCGCTCCTTCTTCGCCTCGCTCTCCGCCGCGACCTTGCACTCGTCGGAGCAGTACTCCTGACCCACGTCGACAGGGTCGTCGCAATGAAGGCAATGGGAGTGTTCGGGAAGCGGGCTCATATCATCTCACAAAGGAAAAGGGAATGATAAGGGTTTAGGCGGGACGCAGGAACATCGTACCGACCGCAGAGGCCATCAGCACCTTCAGGGCGTCCACGGTGATGAACGGAAGAACTCCCAGGACCGCCGCCTCCACGCCGTCCAGTCCCAAGAAGAGTGCCAGCTGAGCCGCGCCGAGAGCGTAGATGATCAGCACGCCCAGTGACATCGCCAGAAGCACCCGGCTCATGCTCCAGTCCTTACGACGCTCCACCAATTCACCTAGGACGACCGAGGCCAGAACGAAGCCGAGCAGGTATCCGCCGGTCGGTCCCAGAAGGGCCGCGAAACCGGCCATGCCGCTGAACCAGCCGAACGCTCCGCCCATCACCAGGTACATCCCCTGGCCGAGAGCTCCGTAACGGCCCAGGACCGACGCACCGATAAGCACTATCAGCACCTGCCCGGTGAACGGCACTGGAGTGAACGGCATTACGATGCGCACCTGCGCGGCCAACGCCATGGTCAGAGCGAGAACGAACGCCGCGCTGACCTTGGTGATGACACTGGACTCCTCCCTCCATTTGTAAAGAGGCGCGGACGTCGCTCCTCGCCAGCCGTGGACCGTGTCAAACACTTGCATGGGTCTTGCAGTATGAACGACCGGCAAATAAACATTTCCCGACCGAGGGCAAGCTTTAATTGCCAGCAGGGGGTTTTTGGCCCTCATGTGGAAGGTCTTCGGTGAGGAAGGAGTGATGGTCCAGTTCGGCCTGCTCTGGAAAGAAAGGATGATAGAGCTGTCCAAACGCCGGAAGGACCGTGATCGGTTCCTCGACCTTCTGGAGAAGGCGGATATATCGCACTACCTGGACATACAC
>DUJZ01000092.1 GCA_013329565.1 Methanomassiliicoccales archaeon | reverse complement strand
GGATAGCGCCTTGAGCCCCTGCTTCTCCTCCGGGGTCAGCAGGGCCCAGAGATCGTCGACGTAATCGACGTGCGCCTTCGGCCCCGCGCCCCTTCCGGCGCGCAGTACCATCTGGATGAGGAGCGGGTTTCCGTTCACCCCTTCGAGCGACGGGGGAACCCCCTGTGGTCCCGCCCGGCGGATCACCTCCGCGGCGTCGGCCGGCGTTAACCCCTGGAGCTCCATGTCCACCAGGCCCTCCTTGTTCTGCGAGAACGCCCTCACCATCTTTCTGGACATGAATATCAACTTCGTGCCGTTCTGCGCTTCACACGCCTCCAGAATGAGATTCAGGACCATCTCCATGCCTCCCACTGCCTTGTGAACGTCATCGATGAAGATGACCCCTTTCCATCGCGCCAGGTCCGAGACCAGTGGGGCGTAGAGCTTGGCCAGATCGGATGACGGCAGGGTCGTCGAGGTCATTTGTCGACCTGAGCCTCGCAGCATGCTCAGGAAAGGGTCGAGAAAGCTGGATTCGGAGTTGAAATCCTTGACCGTATACCAGAACAAAGGTCTCTTTCCATCCAACCGGTCGAACAACGCCATGCCTAGAGCGGTCTTTCCCAGGCCGGGCAGCCCCCATATCAGGATATCTTTGACCCGGGGGTCATCCAACAGGTTGGCGAGGGTTTCGAGCTCCTTTTCCCGGCCCACGACCACGGTGGGGTCCGGTTTACCTATCGCCATGGAACGCGATGGCACCGTCGATCGCTGAGTCCCGGCCGGCAGGTCGTCCAGCGAGAAGCTCCTGGCTGAAAGGGCTTCTGCCAGCGCGAGCATCGGGATGGTCTTCCCACGGGAGGAGAGCATCCCGATCAGCTCACCGACGAGCATCGTCCTGCTGGTTCCGCCCTCTATGACCATTACCTCCCTGGTCCTGATGTCGTCGACGAGCTCCGAAACAGAATCGCGCCCTTCCACCGTAAGTCGGTACACCTTGCGCCTCCGTCCCACGCCGCGTACGTGTGCCAGACGTTCGGATATCAGGCCTTCCGCCTGCATCTTCGACAACGTACGCGACATGTTCTGCAGTTGCAGGCCCAGCCTCTCCGCCATCCCCTCCTGGCAGAGTGTGAACGGTACCTCCAGCGCGTCCCTGTAATGGTCATGGTCCTCCAGTAGCAGAAGGACCTTTTCACTGTGGGAGAAGGATACGACCATCGGGGGCGATATCGTTTACATCGTTAATGATTGTTCTTACCCGCTCTGGGAGGGATTATCGCGAGACCGCGGCCGGTGATGAAATTAGGGCGAAACGACGGTGGACGTTCATATACCCTCAAGGCGAGTGATGTGCAGATCACATGAGGTGATGACATGAGAGCAAGGCAAACGATCATATTCGGATTGGCGGTCATGCTCTGCGTTACCCTCCTCGTTCCCCCGGTGACGGCCGAGGGAACGACGGACCTGAGCGCGCAGATCACGACCGAGACGGGGACGACGACAGATTTCGGGGGCGGGGACCATTTCTACCTGCGCTTCGGAAGCGACGCGGCCTTCGGCCTCGTCTGGGGGACCGGGGAGAATGAGAACAACATCTATCTGGTCACGGCAATGACGCGGTACCTGGGTTACGCCGACGTATACAATGCCCAGGGGAACGCCCTGGTGGAGGACCACGTCGTCAAGGTCCACACCGTCTACGCCGTGAAGTTCGACAGCCTGGTGGAGTTCGACGACGGCTCGGGAGATGGCACGGTACGGTACTACCGCACCTACAACGACACGAGCGGGGAGTTCTCAGATTATTTCGCCCTGAGGCCGGCGGTGGAACCGCTGTACAAAAGGGTCGACCTGAGGACGGCGTGGAACCAGTCCGACGTCACATACACCGAGGAGGGTGGCGTGCGGACCTGGAGCTTCAGCCTTTCCGCCAGCAACCTGACGTACGAGGAGATCAGGTCCGGTACCAACACCAGCGTGGGCAACGGGGTTCTGGACGACCTGACGTTGACGTTCAACCTGCAGGCCACGACCACCCACGTCGACGACATCGCAGTGCCGCAGTGGAACGTGACGATGTCGAGCGGCGGTTTCGTGAGAGAGGTGCAACAGGGAGAGGACATGTCGTTCAACGGTAACGTCACTAGTTACAATGTCAAGTGGGACAAGGACATCGAAGGATGGGACTTTGACCCCGCCAACGCTCATCCGGCCCTGTTGATGGAGTACGGAAGCATCGTGGGCAACAACGTTCCGGAGGGAGTGGTGGCCACGATGAGCACCTGGCAGTATCGGCACATGGTCACCGCGATGGGGGAGGACGGGACGATGATCGCCAACACCGGCACCGAACGGTCCCTGAACGAGACCACCGGCGCCATCGATGAGGACCAGCAGGCATTGAGAACGGCCAGGCTGACGTTCGGTGGCGACAAGACGAAGATCGCCACCTTCGAATGGGTGCAGAACGTGACCGTGGACGGGGCATTGGAGGAGAGCCACTCCCAGGTCGTGGCGGTATGGCCGGTTCTGGCGATGAACTATCGCGGCAACGTCTTCGCCGGGTTCGTCGCCTTGACGGGCATCACGTTCCCCGGCGGCGACTCCATCGTGCAGGACCCGTCGGTATCCACCGAGATCATGACGGACCTCGCGGTCTCCACGGACGCTCAAGAGGACGGAGGCTCGCCCCTGGGTCAGTTCGCCGGACTACTTCTGATAGGCGTGGTCTGCATGGCGATCATAGTCGTCGTCGCCCTGATGGTGACGAGACGCAGGGGCAAGAGCGGACCAGGGACGTTCGACCGTAAAACAGGGAATGAACCTAAGGACTGGAGCAAATACTACGAGAAGAAGTGATCCCCTTCTCAAACCATTTCCAAATTTTTTTTTGAACATCTCCCGATCGTCTGAAAGGAAAGGGCCATCAACGACGATCCTCCAGCAGGGTTCTGGAAAGGCATCTCATTTTTTACCGATACCGCACCGGTACGATCGACCGGAGAACGTTCGACGCGATGAACATCTCAAAGAGCCAGTGGGAGGACGGGAAAGGCGCCAGCCCTCGTGATGTTCCGGAAACAGCAGGGAGGGGCCTTACGAGACCGGGGCACAGGCCGGTCAAAGGCATCCTTCTCGATGGCCGGAGGGTATTTTCGTTCCATCCGGAATTCATCATATGAAGTTCGAAGGGGACTGAAACATTTTTATTCCCATCAAAGGCATACTATTTCCCATGACCTGCTATTTCCGGCATCTCGACCCTGTCTTCAGAAGGGGCGGGCTGCAAATAGACATTGACAACCGCAAGCGGGTCGACATGATAATCCACGAGATGGCCGGCGTGCAGTACAAGGACTGCACCCGGACCTGGGCGGTGGTAAAGAAAATGTTGCAGGACGAGGACGCCTTCGTGGAACGGTTGCGAGCTGAATGCCTAGCTCACAACATCTATCTGGACTACTGATCTATTCGCCGATGTGCTTCCTGTAAGCGGAAGCGTCCATGAGCTTTGAGAGCTCCCCGGGATCGGACATCCTGATTTTGGCGATCCATCCGTTGCCGTAGGGAGACTTGTTGATCTGGGACGGGTCGTCGTCCAAAGGTCCGTTGACGTCGATGACCTCGCCGGAAACGACCGCGTAGACGTCGGCGGTGTTCTTGACGCTCTCCACCACCGCCAGCACGTCGCCCTTGTTGAGCTTTGCTCCTTTCTTCGGAAGCTGGACGTAGACGAACTCGGTGAGCTCTTCCTGGGCATGGTCGGTGATGCCCACGGTGGCCATATCGCCGTCCACCTGAGCCCATTCATGGTCCTTGGTGTAGTGGAGTCCCTCTGGTACCTCGCTCATGCTATCCCTCTTCGGAACGGATTACGGATATTTATGCCTCGTGCGGTACGGACTGACAAGGAATAAATATCCGGGGCAGGATGGAAAGGGGCATGCGCATAACCGTGCGGGGAGTGGTCCAGGGGGTCGGTTTCCGGCCGACGGTCCATCGCCTGGCGAGGTCCATGGACCTTCACGGTTACGTGCAGAACAACGGTTCCAACGTTGTCATAGAAGTGGACGGGGACGCCGAGGAGTTCGTTCTCCGGCTGAAAAAGGCGCTGCCGCCCCTGGCCCGTCTGGACGAAGTGGTCATCTCTCCAGGCCTTCCTGACGCTGAACTGAAGGCCATGGGATTCAAGATCGTCCCCAGCCAGCAGGGCACCGGGGGCGTCGGGATACCTAACGACACGGCCGTCTGCGATTCGTGCCTGAAGGAGATGTTCGATCCTTCCNNTGCCCGGAGTGTCAAAAGGAATACGGCGACCCGGACGCCAGACGTTTCCATCATCAGACGGTGACCTGCCCGGTGTGCGGTCCCCGCTACTATCTCCTGGACGGCCATGGTGCACATGACTACCGGGATCCGATCGCCAAGTTCGCGTCCAACCTGCACGAGGGCAGGATCGGCGTGGCCAAGAGCTGGGGCGGGATGCACCTGTGCTGCACCTTGGACCAGCTCGCGCACATGCGGGAGTGGTACCGTCGAAAAGAAAAACCGTTCGCCATCATGGTCCGGGACCTGAAAGCATTGGAACGATACGGAAGACCGTCCGCTCATGATGTGGAGCTGCTCACGTCCAGCCATCGGCCGATAGTGCTGGTGCCGAAGGTCGACAGCGAAATAACGGAACTGGTGGCGCCCGGCCTGGACACCGTTGGGGTTTTCCTTCCTTATACCTCGATGCAGCACCTGCTGTTCCACCACCTGAAAGAGGACGCTTTAGTGATGACGTCAGCGAACGTCCCGGGCGAGCCGATGGTGCTGCGGGAATCGGACGCCCTCGCCCTGGGGGCGGACATGTACCTCATGCACGACCGGGAGATCGTCAACCGCTGCGACGATTCCGTCGTCCGCTCGTTCCAGGACAAGACCTATTACATCCGAAAATCGAGAGGCCATATCCCTTCGCATATCGACTTCCCTCTGGAAGGCGTGGCCGTAGGCGTCGGCGCCCAGGAGGGGTTGGCCGGAGCGCTTTCGTTCGAAAAACGTCTCTACGCCACGCAGTACATCGGTGACGCCACGTCCCCGGGAGTGCTGGAGTTCCTGGAGGAGAGCCTGATGTACCTGAGAAGGCTCCTGGGAGCGGACCGACTGGACGCCATCGGTATGGACCTGCATCCCGGTCATTCGACCAGACGCCTGGCGAAACGCTGGGCGGAGGAGAGCGGCATCGAGCCGGTGGAGGTGCAGCACCATCACGCGCACGCCGCCGCTTTGCTTGTGGAATCGAAACTGGAAGAGATGGTGGCGATCACCGTTGACGGTACCGGCTACGGAGATGATGGCGTGGCCTGGGGCGGAGAGGTGCTGCTTTCAAACTTGAAGGAATACCGCCGGGTCGGGCATCTGAAGGAGGTGCCGTTGCTGGGCGGGGAGAAGGCCGTTTACGACGTCCGCAGGATCGCCTTCGCCCTGGCGGAGATGACCGGCGGCGGACTGGATTACTTCAGCGAGAACGAACGGGAGCTGTTCCGCAAGATGATGACCCGTTCCGGCATGAGCACGTCCTTCGGGAGAGTGTTGGACGGGATCTCCTGTTACCTTGACATCTGCCAGTATCGCAGCTACGACGGCGAGCCGGCCATGAAGCTGGAGAAATGGCTCAATCAAGCCAGGGACCTGGACCTGGTGCCGACCGTTCGTCACGGAGACGTCATCGACACCCCGGCCATGTTCAGGCACATGATGGACGTTCGCGGCAGCAGGGCCGACCGGGCGGGAAGCATGACCTACGCCATGGTGCGCGGACTGGTGGACATCGCGTCAGAAAAGGCGGAGGACGAGGGCATCGAGCACGTCGGCCTCAGCGGTGGCGTGAGCTACAACCGAGCAATATCCACCTGGGCCAAGGAGCTTGTCGAAGCCCGCGGCCTGAAGTTCGTCTGCCACGACCTGACGCCGAACGGGGACGGATGCATCTCCACCGGGCAGTGCGCTGTCGCGCTATCACGAACTGGACGCTAGGACCGCAGAGCTTCACCGATCGACATCCATCCACTGCGCCGAACCTCCCACCTGATGGCGTTGGCCGGTGATGAGGAGGGCAGCACGGTCACCTTTCCTGCGAACGCTCCCTGGTGATATTTCAGATAGAACTTGTGAGCGGTCTTGCCGTTGATGAACATATGTCGGACGCTCCGGTGCCCTTCCAGGAGCGTTGAGAGACCGTTGGGAACGGGATTCACGATGGTGCTGTCCCCGCTTCCTTTGATGTCGCACTCGGCCAGTACGTCCCATAGGGCGATCCGGTTGTCCGTCAGTACCTGGCACCTTTCCTGATAGTCCTCGGGCATCTTGCGGTCGAGCGCCGCCCCCATCAACCGCCAGAAATGGTTCAGGGGATTTCCGTAATACTGCCCCTTCTGCGACGATCTGACGCTGGGAATGGTCCCTAGGACAAGGACCAGGGGAGCGGTTCCAACGACCGGAGGCAGCCCTACCCGGTGCTCGCGCCCTGCATCATCGGACCTGGTCATGCCCGGACGGATGTCGTCCGGGGCATATATTGATGTCCGGGGTTGGACGATACGACCAACAGATATTATATGGCCAAGACCATGCGTAAGCGTCAGGCCTGTTAAATGAGGAACCTAATCATCCTGCTGGACGGCGCGGCCGACGAGCGCATATCGATATTCAACAACCGAACCCCCCTGGAGGCGGCCCGCAAGGATTTCATGGACAGCGTGGCACGCGACGGGAAGGTCGGCACCACCGACGGGAAGGACTACACCCACACGTTCCTTTTGGAACTGCTCACCGGAAAGCCTTACGACATTCCCCGCGGTGTCATCGAGGCCTACGGTCTGGAGCTACCGATCGGCGAAGGCCGCGTGGCCTATCGCATGACCCCGGCCAGGGTCCACGATCATAACGTGGATTGGTACTACAACATCACCTGCGACGAGGAGATGTTCCTGCAGCGGGCGATAATCAAGAACCGCTCCAAGCTCTCCGACATGGACCCCAAGATCCTGGCCTATCACGGCGGAAAAGGCGTTTTGACGGTCAAGGGCGATGAGATACTCGATCTGCCGAAGCCGCCTGGACCGGCGCGGATCAGCTCCGAGGACCTCGGTCCCTTCCTCGATTTCGCCAAGGGCGTTCGCGAGAGCACCGGCGGAATAGCGCTCCTTCCCTGGGGCGGAGGTCTTGGCAAGGTCGCTGTGGACGTCCGCCGCGAGATATCCAGGGTTCCCGACCTGACCGTCATATCCAAGAGCCCTTCCGCACTGGGCGTGGGCAAGTTCCTGGGCATGGAGACGATGCGCGTTCCCGGCTTCAAGGAAGGCATCAAGGTGGCCGCGCAGGCCCTGGACAAGAACGACGTCTTTTTGCATATAGAGGAAACGGACGACGTCAGCCACAAGTGCAACCCCAAGAACAAGCTGCAGCTGATAGAGGAGATCGACCGAGAGCTGTCGCGTTACGAGAAGAGCTTCCGGGAATGCCGGGTGGCCCTGCTCATCGATCATGGCGCCTCATCGGTCACCGGGGAACATATGCGCATGAAGGTCCCGTACGCCGTCCGCGGCGGCCGGTGGAAGGGGAAAGGTAAGAACGGGTTCCACGAGAACGGCGGGGAGAACCTCCCCCTGGGAACGCTGCTGGACACCATCCTCGAATATCGAACCCTCTAAAATTTTCTACTCTCGGCAATAAGTTAAATAGCATCTTCGCATTGAGTTGGATGATACAACCAATCAGCTGTTGCGTCGAATCCAGAGGTCCTTATCATGCACAAGGCGGACATCATCTACGCGTTCGAGGAGCAGGCGGGAAGGAAGTTCGTTGACCGGGTCTGGGGCAAGCGCCCGACCTACGCCGTGGTCATCGGGAACACGGAGACGGCAAAGATCCCCGGGGTGTCCGCGGCTGGAGCGGTGCCGGAGATAACCGACTTCACTCCCGCGGCGGACGTGGAACTATTGCACTACGGCCGATGCAAGTGCATCGACGGGGTTCCGGTGACGCCTACGGGCGTTCCGACCCCGGGCATCATCACCATGAGCGCCCTGCAGCTGGTGTCCATGCCCACCTTCGCCATCAACGGTGGCGTAAACGTCAGACCTCACATCCCCTATTTCGAGCTGGAAGGCGTCCCGGGCAAGGACATCCGCACCGGAAAGGCGCTCAAGGACCCCCGCCGGGTCTACGAGAACGGCGTTCTCCTCGGCAGGGAGATGGCCAAGAACAGCGAGTACCTGGTCATAGGGGAAAGCATAGCCGGAGGAACGACCACCGCCCTTGCTGTGCTATTGGCAATGGGATACGACGGCCAGGGCAAGGTGTCCAGCTCCATGATCGACAACCCTCATTCACTGAAGGAGAGGATAGCCCTGGAAGGCATCTCCAACTCCCCGTTCAGCAAGGAGGAGATGAGGACCGATCCGTTGAATGCGGCGGCGGCCGTTGGCGACCCGATGATGCCCGCGGCGGCCGGGGTGGTCGCCGGAGCGGCGGAGAGCATCCCGGTCATCATGGCTGGCGGCACGCAGATGGCCGCCGTCATGGCCATCGTGAAGGGTTTGGCGCCTAACGCCCTTTCGAACATCGCCCTGGGTACCACCAAGTGGATCGTCGACGACCGCTCCTCGGACGTCAGGTCGATAGTGAAGCAGATCGGGAACGTTCCTATACTCGCCGCGGACCTGGACTTCGGTCCTTCCCGGTACGACGGGCTGAACGTCTACGAGAAGGGGCTGGTCAAGGAAGGGGTCGGGGCAGGCGGCATCTCCGTCGCGGCCTTCCTGGCCTCCCAGGGGAAGATCGGCAAGGAGAAGGTGCTGGCCAAGGTGGAGGAGAACTACGTCCAGTTGATGAGGATCATGGGCAAGTGAGCCGCTGGTGCAGCACCCTCTCGGCCCTCTTCAGGTCGGCCACGGTGTTGACGTTGACGGCCACGTCCGGCGTGTCGACGACGAAATAGCTTCCGGGAAGGTATTCCCGGGTGAGCATTCTTTCCCGGTCGACGACGCTCACGCCGCAGGGCATTAACGAACGACCGTCAACGTTCTCGTAGAAGGTGACGTCCACGCCGAACTCCAGCGCCTTTTCCAACGGGATGCCGACGGTCAGGGACTGTTCCTTTCTCCTCAGATACTCCCTCACCACATCGGAGACCAGCTCCGCCCTCAACAGTGGTAGGTCCGCCGGGCAGATGAAGATGTGATCTTCGATCATCCCCTCTGCCGCCTGGATAAGGTCGTGGCAATACTCCGTACCGGACGTCTCGAGCAACTTGACGCCCAACCGCTTCAGATGCTCCCTCGTCCTCGGCACGTTGTCGCTCACGGAAACGTATACGGAGGTTATCTCGTCCACCAGCATCATCTGCTCCAGGACGTGGTCCACCATCGGCCGACCTTGCAGGAGCGCTAACGGTTTCTCGGTCCCAAGCTCCCTGATCCTGGTCCCACGACCTCCGGCGGTTATCAGCGCGGCCACGCTCATAACGTCACCAGCAACAGCATGGCGATCAGCACCACCGGCCGGGAGATCTCGTTCGTAGCGCCCATGACATCGCCGTTCACCGCCCCGAAGTTCTTCATGGCCACGCTGCTCATCACCAGACCTGCGATCGAACTTACCAGACCACCGGCGACGGCGAACGATATCGCCATCTCCCAGCCCCAATACGCCGTCGGGAGGTCAAGGAGGACCGACAGCCCCAATGCCAGCAGGACCGACAGGACGAGCGATGCTACGGCCTGCTTCCCCCTGGTATTGGAAACGAACGCGTTTCCCAGCCCCTCTCGCGCCTTACCGCCGTATGCGCAGAACACCATGGCGTTCTTGTTCATGATCTCCGCGATGAGCGGAAGGAAGAGCAGCTCGGCCTTGCCTGTGAGGGAGGCGAGCGCGGCGAAGCTCAGAAGGGTGACCACCAACGCATAACCCACGCCACCGGCCCCGGTCTTGGAGTCCTTCATGGCCGCCATACGTCGTTCGGCGTTACCGCCGCAGACCATCCCGTCCCCGAAGTCGCTCAGCCCGTCCAGATGCAGGAAACGGTTCATCAGGTGGAATACCGCGAGGACCACGGCGGCCAGGACGGCCACGGACAGGAGGCCCTGTCCCAGATGGAATATCCCTGCGGCCAGGAGGCCGTACAGGGCGCCTACGAACACGATGAGATAGAATTTTCGTGATAGTTCATCCACGTCCTTGCCGTCCACCTTGGCCGGTATGACCGTGAACATGGTGAGGGCGGCCTTGAGCGCGCCTAGGACAGACGTCCCTCTCCCTCCAGTATATCCGAGTATATCGTGGACATGGTCGCTCCGATGAGCGAGGCGACGATGTCGTCCATGAACGGGCCTAGCTTGGATAATATTCCAGGCTTCTTCTTGTCGTAGCGGATGTACTCGAAGACGCATTTGGAACCGCCGATGTACTCCGCCAGGGCGATGCCCAACAGTTCGTCCGCCAGCAGGTGCACCGGGTCCTCCTGGAACTTCTCTTCGTTGAGACCGTAGAGCTGCCCGTACCTCCCCTTCTCCTCCAGTAGGATGGCCGCCGTGAGCAACGCGTTCACGTTTATGTCCTTGGCCAGCATCTCCAGCTTCCTCTCGAACTTCTTTCGTACGACCGTTTCGTCCCAGGCCGGGTCCAGGGCGTTCATCTCCTTGACCGAGTTCCACATGTCGTCGTAGGTTATGCCCCGGATGGCGAGGTGCCTCAGGAAGTGGACGGAGTCTCCGTTCGCCCCCTTCCACCTGGTTATGGAATCCCCCAGGGCGGAGCGCACCGCCACGGCCATGGCGATGCCGTGGTCGGAGGAGCTTCCGCACCACAGGCACTTCTCCCCCTCGGAAGGGCACATGACCAGCACGGCGTCGCTGGTCGTACCGGTCCCGGGAATGTGATGGTCCTGCAGCGCGGCTGCTTTCGCCTCGGTGACGGTCATTATGGCGTTCGCGAGAGCGCAATCATCCAACGGCTCGTCCGTCACCACCATGACGTTTATCGTTCCCACCTGCCGGTGCGGCACGCTGCCCTCGCGGGACGATTCACCGGCGCGAATGGCATTGGATATCCCGGCGCTGACGAACGCCAGGGCTTCCGACCCGTTCTGCTCTATGCCCTTGGCGCAGAAGGCCTTGTCCAGCTCGGCGGCGGTCATGAAGCACACCGTATCGGGGGGAAGGTCCAGCCGGGGCAGCAGGGAGCGCATGTGTCCCACCGGATCGGCGTGGTCGTAATGCAGCGATACCTGCAGCATCAGCACCGAGTCGGTCTCCCCCAGCCCGCCGTTCA
>DUJZ01000065.1 GCA_013329565.1 Methanomassiliicoccales archaeon | reverse complement strand
ACCAGTGGACCTCAGAATCGCCAGATGTTGACCGAAGCCCTGCGGTCCCGAGGACTTGGTCCATTGGACATCGAGCTGATCGTTCTCACCCATGCGCACGGCGACCACGAAGGGAACCTCGGAATGTTCCCTGATGCCAAGGTGATAGCGCACCGCGCGGAAGGCGGAGAGATGACCTTCGAGAACGATATCGAGATATGGGAGGGCGTACGGCTGGTGCACACCCCCGGGCACACCCCGGGAAGCATCAGCGTGATGGTCGAGGCCGATGAGACGTACGCGATAGCGGGCGACGCCATACCGACCGAGGACAACGCCCGGAAATGGGTGCCCCCGGGGCATCATTACGACCGGCGGAAGGCCATGGAATCCATGGAAATGCTGGTGGACGCGGCCGACGTGGTCGTGCCGGGCCACGGGCCGGCCTTCCGCACGGCTCCGTACAAAGGAAAAGGGAGGCGAGGCGAATGAACGTACCGAACGCGATACAGGTGGAATGCCCGGACTGCGGCGAGGAGACCCTGCACGAGGTGCTGAAAGGGAGGCTAGGCAAGGACGGGAACACTCTGGAGGGCACACTGCGCTGTCAGGAGTGCGGCCGGGTGCACACCGCCGTGGTCAGGGAGACCAAGACCGTGCTGGTCCCGGTCATAATCAGCGATCAGGGCGAGTCCAGAAAGGCGAAGATGGAGATCCCCGAGGACGAAGAGATACGCGTAGAGGACGAGCTCCTCCTGGACGACCTTCCCATAATCGTCAGCTCCCTCGAGAAGGGCAACGGCCGGGTGACGAAGGCCTTGGCGAAGGACATCACGGCCATCTGGGCCAAGCGCTTCGACCAGGTGCACGTAAAAATATCCATCAACGACGTGCACAAGACCATACCGGCGGAGATAGTGGTCCTTCCGGAGGAGGAGTTCTTCATCGGTGACCTGATGACCGTCGGGAGGCATAACGTGGTCATCACCCAGATAAAGACCACCGATGGCATGGCCCGCCGCGGTTCCGTGCTGGCCAGGGACATCGTGAGGTTATACGCCAGGAAGGCCCGCACCACTTATTCGTGAGGAACATGGACGAAAGGAGGCAAATGGTCGCCGGGCTGCGTGGCCGCGGCCTGGTGTTCTCTGAAAGGGTAGAAGAGGCCCTGCTCAAGGTCCCCCGCCATCTCTTTCTGCCGGAGAGCGCCCGTTCACAGGCCTATCGCGATTCACCTCTGCCCATAGGCGATGGGCAGACGATATCCGCCCCGCACATGGTGGCGATGATGGCCGAAGCGCTCGATCTTCGCGATGGGCAGAAGGTCCTGGAGATCGGTGCCGGCTCCGGCTACAACGCCGCGGTGATGGCCGAACTGGTCGGTCCCCAAGGCAAGATCATCACCATGGAGCGGCATCCATCCCTGGCCGAGAAAGCGACCAAGATCCTGCTGGAAGCCGGGTACGCCAACGTCCAGGTGGTGGTCGGGGACGGTTCCCTCGGTCATCCGGAGCAGGCGCCCTACGACCGTATAAGCGTCACTTGCGGCGCGCCCCGAGTGCCTGGACCCCTGGCGGAGCAGCTTAGGGAGGGCGGAACAATGGTGATACCGGTGGGCGGATTGGATTACCAGTCCTTGCTAAGGGTTAGGAAGCAAAGCGGACGCATAATGACCGAGGACCTCGGTTCAGTGGTCTTCGTCCCGCTGATCGGTGAAAAGGGTCACCCGTCACAATAGCAAGGGAAGCACGGCGCTCAGGCTGGCGTCCCTTATGACGTGATGCGCGCCTCGCACGACTTCCTCGTCAATGGGATTGAAAGCAATTCCCAAGGAGGAGGCCTGGAACATGGAGACGTCAATGGAACTGTTGCCTATGGCCGCCGTTCTTTCCGGAGCTGTTCCGAAGAGGTCCTGCGCCTCCTGCAGAGCTTTCCGTTTATTGCACAGCTCAACCCTGAGGACGCCCTCTCCAGTCAGTCTCCCATGGACATCCGCCTCGAGTCCGTTCGACCACTGAGCGTCGAAGTT
The DNA here is from genome assembly GCA_013329565.1 of Methanomassiliicoccales archaeon. Classification (GTDB taxonomy): domain Archaea; phylum Thermoplasmatota; class Thermoplasmata; order Methanomassiliicoccales; family UBA472; genus UBA472; species UBA472 sp8940u. The sequence continues at coordinate 5,755 of DUJZ01000065.1, read as the reverse complement.
GTACTCCCTGGCCAGCTTTCCGGCGATCAGGTCCAGCCCGCCGCTTATGATCACCGTCCTGGTCCCCCTCTCATGCAGGGCTTGAACGGTCTCGGCGATCCCAGGATTAATCGGGAGCCTGGCCAGCTCCCTCTCCACGTCCGCCAGGCCCAGCCCGGGGCGGTGCTTGAGCCAAAGCGCGATGTCCCGGCGCATGACCTCCAGGTCGTCGATCTCCCCGTCCATGAAGGATATGACCGACTCCTCGTTGCTCACCCCGAACCGGTCGTGCACCCAGGTCCAGGAAGAAAGATAGTCGACCAGCACGCCGTCCATGTCGAAGGCCACCAGATCGAACTTTCGCCCGTTCTCTCTCACGGTCAAGGCCAGGAGGCAATCATTATAAGAAAGTTGCTGCAATGACCAGCACATGATAGTGCTTGTCGGTGTCGCTCACGTTATCGACGTGTCAAAGCCGATAGGCTCCCTGGTCGAGCATTACGCCCCGGGCGCGGTCGGCATAGAGCTGGACCCCGGGCGGTACCGGGCGCTGCAGGAGGGATCGCCGCGCGGCAAGGTGCCTATCCCCTATCGTCTTCTGGCGGTCATGCAACGGCGACTAGCGGATCAGTTCGGCGGGGAGGTCGGAGCGGAGATGCTGGCCGCGGTGGATGCCGCCAAAGCTCGGGGAGCGCAGGTGCTGTTCATCGACATGGACGCCGGCCGCCTCTTCAATTCCCTGATAAAGCAGATGCCGTTGAAGGAGAGGGTGGGAATGCTGCTGTCGTCCTTCGGCGGCCTGTTCATGACCCGGAAGCGGGTGGAGAAGGAACTGAAGCAGTTCCAGGAGAACGAGGAGAGATACATGGACACCCTGGGCAAGAGCTTCCCCACCGTTAAGCGGGTTCTGATAGACGAGCGCAATGAGCACATGGCCCGGAACATCCTGAAGGCCGAGGGTCTCTACGGAAGCGTGCTGGCGGTCATCGGCGACGGGCACGTGGAAGGGATACGACGGATAATTTCCAGGGAGGACCTGGTGGCCTACCGCCTGAAGGACCTGGGCGACCTCCGCCTGGAAGGGCCGGTCAACAACGCCGAGGCTTCCTTCTCCTTCACCATCGGGAACTGAGGGAAATCCTTTTTCCCCGGATGGCATATCCCGTCCGATGAAGGTAGTTCTCCTTTCGTACACCAACGACGCCGAGCGGCTTTGTGCCGCGGCCGCCCGCTCCTGCTATTCGCCGGACCCGGCGAGCGAGATACTGGAGGACGTGGAGGAAGGCAAGGCCGGCACCTTCATCGACAAGGTGGTGGGCATGGGTCACCACTCGGTCATCGAGCACGCCTCGTACACCTTCTCGCTGGAGGGCGTTTCACGCTCCCTAACTCACCAGCTGGTCCGGCACCGCATCGCCAGCTACTCGCAGCAGAGCCAGAGGTACGTATCCTTGCTGGAGCCGGATTACGTTACTCCTGAAACGGTCCGATCCGACCCGGAAGCGAAAAAGGTGTTCGAGGAGGCGATGGAGAAAGCCTGGGAGGCGTACCAGAAGCTGGCGACCGTCGTCCCGGTGGAGGACGCTCGTTACGTATTGCCGAACGCCTGCACGACGAATATAGTGGTAACCATGAACGCCAGGGAGCTGTGGCACTTCTTCACCTTGCGGACCTGCCGCAGGGCGCAGCAGGAGATACGCACCGCCGCCGAGCTGATGTTGAAGGAAGCAAGGAAAGCGTCCCCGACGATATTCAGGGACGCTGGCCCTGCCTGCCTCCGGGGGAAGTGCCCGGAAGGGAAGCTGAGCTGTGGCAAGCCGCGCACGGAGCTAAGATTTATATAACTCCAATACTTTGGCCGCACTTACCTGGGAAGATTGCTATGGGCAACATCAGACCAACTTACATTAAGAGAGTGGCCGTGGAACTGGTCGAGAAGTACCCCCGCGCTTTCAGCGCCGACTTCGAGAACAACAAGATCCTGGTCCAGAGGCTCACCAACGTGAGCTCCATCATGATGAGGAACCGCATCGCCGGTTACGTCAGCCGCTACTGGCAGAACAAGGACTTCTGAAACCCCAAGGATCGCGCCTCTTGGCGCGACCGCCGTAACATCTTCTTGATCTTCTATACCGTTATCGTTTCTTCAAGTCATCATCGCCCGAACCGAACGTCTGGCTTTCCGCCTTTTCATCCTTCCGTCCAGCCCGGGGAGTAACAACGCTTTAGTAATTGGAGCATATTGTCCACAAAATAGGCCCGGGTGGGGTAGCTTGGATATCCTAAGAGGCTGCGAACCTCTAGACCCGGATTCAAATTCCGGCCCGGGCGCTCTTCTCATTACAAGTTCATACCGACGGTCTCCCTGATCTCCAGGTCTCCCGGCGGTATTATGCGGGATATCTCCTCTTCCGGCACGCCGAACGCCTTGGCCAGCATCGCGGAGATCTTCCCCCGCGGCATCTTCCCGGGAACGATCACCACCATCCTCTCAGAGGACACGCTCGCCCGGGGAGCGCAGGTTATCTTCCGGGAGCCCTCCACCAGCACCTCGGCGATGACCATCTCCAGTGGGAGATGATGTTCGTAATTGCGCTTCCCGCGGATGATGAACGCCCCGCGCGGGGCGAACTCCCCCGCTTCCGGCCGTTTGGACACCTGGTCCGGAAGGACCCAGTACGCCGTTCCTTCGGCGGCCCCGGCGTTCCAGGCCTTGGAGTGGCAGAGGGCGAACTGGCAGACCTCCCGCATCTCCTGCTCCGTGGCTTCCGCCCCGTCCTTCAGGACGATGGACGGCGCCCCGTGGGAGTCGGCGTGTGCGTACCGTTCGCGATCGCCCAGATGCTTCTTCACCACCTGGTCGTTGGACTTGGCGTCCCTCCCTCCCAGGACCAGGCGTCCGTTGGAGGTGAAGAACCACTTGTACGTCTCGAACCAGAAGCGCTTGGTCGGTGCCATGCGCTCCTTGGCCTCCTGAGCGGCCTTGGCTCCTTTCGCTTCGCGCTTGGCCATGGCCTTCCTCGTTTCCTCCAACGCTCCCTTGGCCCCGGCGGCCTTCTCCCGCAGTTCCTTGGATTGGGAGTACAGCCGGTTGGCGTTCTCATCGATACCGACCGTGTAATCGAGGGTGACCATCTCCTCGCCCAGCTTCATGACGAAGCTCTTCTTCCGCGGTTCCACCGAGGTGACCAGCGGTACCTTGGTTCCCAGCTCCTTGAGCTTCTCCCAGCTGGTGTTCTGCGACAGTCCCTTCATCTTCTCCAGGGTCAACGAAACGTCAGCGTAGCTGGTGTAGAGCAGGTCGCCCTGCGCCTGCAGCACGGCCGCCTCCCGTTCCGTCGCCTCGATCCCCTTCAGCTGCTGGTCCAGCTGCCTCTGCAGCCTCTCCAGCTCCGGGTCGACCTTGACCTCGTCCTCCTTCTTTTTGGCCAGGAANNTCGATCGCCGCCTCTCCCTCGGACACCAGGCAGGCGAACTCCCTTTCCCGGAGGGCCTCGAAAAGGCCGAGGGTCGCCGAACGCAAGGCAGCGATCTCGTCAACGTTCATCCCGGAGGCCTTCCTTCCTTTGTCCAGACCGGTCCGGAGGCAGACCTCCTCCCCGTACTGCCCGCCCAGGTTCACCGAGGTGGCTAGCGTTCGAACCAGATCGGACTTGGAGGTGAGCACGGCCGTCTGGAACTCCTCCGCAGAAGCGGTCCGGGGGTCGAACCTCGAGGGCGGGTACACGTACTCGGCCCCGATGAGCACGTCCCGGTGCCTCCACCTCTTCTGTTCCAGGGCGTTGGTTATCTTCCCGTCGTTCACCATTATCAGGTTGCCGTCGCCGATGAGCTCGAAGATCAGCTTGTACGAGCCGTCACGATCGGCCAGGTCCATGGTGACGATGCGATCGAACTCTCTCTGGCAAACGGATATTATTCGGGTGTTGTAGAGCACCTTGCGCAGGTGCACGGCGAATCCGGACGGGGTGTCGGGCGTCTCCGGGCGGTCGGCCACCAGATGCAGCCAACGACCGTCCTTGAGCATGAGCTCCTTCTTGCCCTCCCCCTGAACGTTTATGCGCAGCAGCACGTTGCGGCCGTCCCAGTGGAATATCTTGTCCAGGAAGCCTCCGACCAGCCCCTGCATCTCCGACGTTATGGCCGCCACGTCGAAGGCCGTCATCTCCTTCTTCATCGCCACCTCTAGCGCCCCCGCAATCAAAAGGATTTTGCCTATGACCAGTAGCAAAAGGTTTATGAACGACCACCGGTTTGTCGGTGGAGCAGGCCACTGTGGCTTAGAGGTATAGCGACGCCTTGGTAAGGCGTAGGTCGAGGGTTCAATTCCCTCCAGTGGCTCCATATCCTTCTCAACAAAAATTGATAACCCATCATTCCCATGGGCAAGGCCATGGTGGAGCGGGGGGGTCGGGTTTTTCGCTTATCTGCGGTCGTCCTTATAGGGGTCCTTCTGATGGTCCCTTGCCTCGCCCCTAGTTCGGAAGGAGTGACTTACAGGTCCGAACCGATCGTCGTGGAAGGGAACGGGGGCTTCATCGCCGCAGGCTTCACCGGGAGCGGCAACGCCGAGGATCCGTACGTCCTAAGCGAGATCAACCTTGACGCCAGCCTTGAGCTGTACGGGATACGCGTCTCCAACACCACCGCGCACTTCCGTATCGTGGGGTGCACGGTACATGATGCCTATTCGCCGGACCGCGACCCTCTTAACCTTTCAGCCAGTGGTTCTGGGGTTCTGCTCATCAACGTCACCAACGCCGTGATAGAGGACTACCTAGGTGATTTCAACGTCCGAGGAATAACCGTCGTCGATTCCAGCAACGTGATCGTCAACAACTCCCGCTTCAACAACAACATCGAGGCCGGGGTGCACCTGGTGGATTGCCTGGATGGAAGCGTTAGGATAACCAACAGCACCTTCACCGTGAGCACCGGCGATGACGGGGTCCTCATAGAGCGGTGCAATGGGGTGACGGTCTCTGGCAACGTCATCCAGGGCGGCGAGAACGGCATCGCGGTGAGGGCGGGCGGCCTCGGCTCAGGCGGTCATCTCCTTATCGATAACGAGCTTGCCGGGCAATCTCTGAACAGCGTCCTGCTCGGAGGTTCGACGCTGACCGAAGGAGATATGGTGTTGAACAACACGGTCCGCGGTAACGGTGCTCCAGGAATCACCATGTCCTTCGCCACTTCGGCGGAGATCTCCGGCAACGACATCTCCGGCTGCCCGCAAGGAATTATCGTGGATTGTAGCGGCAACCTGATCTCCGACAACGTTCTGTCGAACAACACCCAGGGGGTACTGGTCCGAGCCGATGACAACCTGGTCTCGGGCAACACGATCAAGGACGGCAACCTCGGTGTGTGGATATACCCCAGCCAAGGGAATCAGGTGCTGAACAACACCATTTTGCGAATGGACGTGGTCTCCGCTGCCGGGATCTATCTTGGGATCGGGGAGGTGAACGATGTCCGGATCGAAGGGAATCTCGTCTCCTCCTGTTATGAGGGGATACGGGCGGCAACCAGCACAGGGCAGGAGATCACAGGGCTGCTGATCGCCAACAATTCCATTGACCTTTCCATCGCTAACGGTACCTACCTGCTCCGCACCGCCGATTCCCGCCTGGTCAACAACAGTTTCAGCTCCGGAGGCGGCAACGGGTTGTACCTCGGGGCAGGATGCCACGGCCTGATCCTGGAAGGGAACGAAGCCTCTAACAACCGGGGCGCGGGCCTCTACATCCGCGATGCGGATGACAATGCGATCACC
>DUJZ01000174.1 GCA_013329565.1 Methanomassiliicoccales archaeon | reverse complement strand
CTCGTCCAACAGGTCGACCAAGTTCATTCACCTTGCTTCCCCTCTTGATTTATATTTTATAATTAACTTTGCATCTTCCCGAAATCTGGATGGTCAAAAATGATAAAATATTATCCTTGTTAATTTCGTCAATTGACGTGCTCGCCTCCGTCGCATCAGAGCTATCGGCAAGGCGCGCATGGCCATGGTGACCGGAACGGTCCGTCCGAGCACCTCGGCCATGCCGGATGTCGCCCGCACCAACCCCATCAGCACCTTGATGGCCGCGGTCTTTCCCGAACCGTTCGGTCCGATGAGCCCGTAAATGCATCCGGAAGGGACGCCCAGGCACAGGTCCCGCATGGCTACGATGCCCCCGCGCTCCTCTCAGGCCATCCGTGCGAACGACATATCTCTCGCTTTCCACCTCATCGCCTCCCCGCACCGTTGACGAAGATGTCCGCCCATCCCCTGATCAGCCTCTCCTCGGCGTCCGGGTCGAGGTGTCCTGGGCGGATCAGGTAGTTCAGCAGGAAATGTGACTGCACCGTGCCCATCCAGGACCGGGCGGCCACGAAAGGGTCCACATCGCGCAGTCGGCCGTCGGCGATCATCACCCGCATCTGCTCGGTCACGAACTGCACCGCCTGATCGAATATCTCTATGCCCACCTCCTCCTTCATCTCCGGGTGCCTCCACAGCTCCCCCACCGTTATCATGAACATGTGTCGGTTCTCCTTCAATATGCCCAGCACCAGCCGGGCGTTGCGCACCAGGACCTCTTCGGCCGTGCCATCGGCGCCGAAGTCCACTCCCGCTTTGATCCGTCGCAGGGGAAGCACGTCCATGGCCGCCTGGCGGAAGAGCGCCTCCTTGTTCCCGAAGGTCCGAAAGATGGTGACCTCGTTCACCCCGGCCCTTTTGGCGATGGACCGGGTGGTCGTTCCGTCGAAACCCTTCTCGGCGAACAGCTCGAACGACGCCTGCAAAATTCTCTCCTTCGCTCCCTTTCTCTCCGGTGAGCTTTGAGCGTTCGGAATGGACATCATTAATGCAAGCAATTACTTACATACATATAGATTCGCAACACCCCAGGAATCCCGGTTCGAGAAAAAAATTCTACGATCGTCGATAATTTCAGCCCAATGAAAAAACATAATCTTTATAATATGGGTGTAGTTGAGAGCTCAAATGGAATTCGCCGATTATATCCGCATGTTCGATGCCCATACCGCCAAGTACATACCCAACCGGGCGGATTGGACGCCATCGGATCATGCCGTATACGGTCCGTCTGACTATTTCCGCCTGGACCCCCAAGAGGCGAANNGCGTCGATAAGGTCCGCGGACGACCTGGACAAGGTCCCGGTGGTCTCCACCGATTTCTTCAAGACCTATCCGGCGGGAAGGGACTTCGCCCTCTGGCTGGCCAACGTCTACACCGGGGAGCTTCCCAAGATACACATCAGGAACAAGGACCCCACGCACGACGAGGTCATCAGATCGTTCAACGACGCCGGGATGGCCGTGGCCTACAGCAGCGGCACCTCCGGACGACACACCTTCATTCCGAGGGACATGAAGGCCTTCTTCTCCAACGAGCACGCTCTTTCCAAGGGCGCGCTCACCATGTTCCACCTCCATTGGGGCCCGGACATGCGCAGCTTCCTGCTGATGCCCAATCCCTTCAAGACCAACCTGTTCGCGGGAAGGCTTGGGGCGGTCATGTTCGACATCATGAAGGATGTCGAGGTGGCCTTGGACCGCGAGGTGAACACCGAGACCGTCCGCCAGTCAATGGTCAAGGGCGACACGCTGGTCGGGAAGATCACCAAGTACGTGGTCAGCCGCACCGCTCAGAAGTCGATCGACCGCATCGTTAACTGGATCGGGGAGAGGTACAAGGACGGTTCCCGGATCGCATTGGTCGGCGTTCCGTTCATGCTGCATCACGTGCTCAACGAGCTCAAGGAGAGGGGCAGGTCCTATGATATCGGCGACAGGACCATGATCCTCACCGGGGGCGGTTGGAAGGCCCACGAGAACGAGCGCATACCGGAGGAGAGGTTCCGCAAGGACGTGGAGGAGCTCCTCGGCGTTCGACCCGAGCACTGCCTGGACATGTACGGCATGGTGGAAGGCAACGGCTGGATGCTTCAGTGCCCCGAGGGCCATCACTTCCACATTCCGACCAACTATCTGCACCCCATGGTGCTGGACGACGACGGCAACAACCTAGGCTACGGCAAGTACGGCCGATTCGCCTTCCTGGACGGTTCCATGAACGCCTATCCCGGTTTCATCGTCACCAGCGACAAGGTCAAGATGCTGGAGCACTGCCCCCACTGCGACCGCCCCGGCCCGGTGCTGGAGTCCGGGATCACCCGGATGCCCGGAAAGGAGGTCCGCGGCTGCGGCGAGGAGATGCGCAAGATGATGGCCGCCGATGTCGGAGGAGATTGATTTGCGTTCCCCAGGCTACATGAAGAGGCATGAGTTCCTGCCCAACACCCCCTTCATAAAGCTCCTGACGAAAGGTGTCGCTTCCGTTCTCAAGACCAGCGCCTTCCATCTGGGCGAGGTCAAGAAGATGAGGGTGCGGCCGCCCGAGCAGGAGCGCTACCAGCGCCCCCAGCGTCCTTATGATATTCCGGAATACCAGGAGGGCATGCGCTGCGGGGCCCGCGACGAGAAGTACCTCTCCGCCACCCTCTACTGCGACCCCTGCGACCCCCGCATCATGGCCATGGCCCACAAGCTCGGGGCCTTCCAGGTGTCCGACCTGGAGTTCGCCAAGCGCGCTCACGACCTGGCCAAGAACCAGATGATCGTGGAGTACGTGCCTTTCGACACCGCGGGCGACACCCTGGAAAGAGGTACGGGAACCTGCTTCCACCTGGCCAATACCATGGTCGCATTGTGCCGCGCGGCCGGCATAAAAGCTAGGTACAAGGTCTTCGCCATGAACATGATCGCCGTCTGGTACGACAAGATGCTGGGCGCGGACTCCTTCATGCAGAAGTGGTACGATTCGCTGGGCTATTTCCTGATCGAGGCCGAGGTGCAGGTGTTCGTCGACGGCAAGTGGATGGACGCCGTGGTCGGTCCGGACGACGGATGGCAGGCGACCATGGGGGATTCGCTGAGCAAGCTCGGGGAGACCTCTCTGGAGGACTGGTTCGAGGCCATTCCGGGAACGGTGATGCTCCGCGAGTCGATTCCTTACGGTCTTCCCATCCTGGGAAAGCTCATGATCGCCCTGGCCCCCGGTTCCGTGGAGAGGGTCAGCTGCAACGTGAAGAGGATGTCCCAGGACGGTTACAGGATGATGGAGGTGATGGGCGGCCGGGAAGCGTATGACAGCATGACCCGTGCCAAGCGGGTCAAGAGGCCCATGGTCAACGTGGAGAACCGCTCCCAGATCGTCTTCGATTAGAACCTTCGTCTCCTCACGTTGTCGCTCGGCAAGTTATATTAGGGCTTCCGGACGAGGGTATACCGGAGGCAATCCCTATGAAAAAGGTCAAGTGCATGACCTGCGGCAGGACCTTCACGGCCCCCACCAAGGAGGAGGCCGAGGCCATGCTGAAGCGCCATCGCGTACAGGACATCATGGGCGAGGCCACCCTGCAGCGCAGCCGGTACGGTTCCGACGCGTGATGACAGGTTGAGCCTAATAATAACACCTCCAGGGGCACCCCTAGGCCGGGCGGCATGTTTTATTTTGCACGACATCATGCCCTATCCATACATGGGGCTGTTCGATCGGTTCAAGGGGAAGGACATTTCGCGTCCTGAGGAGGGGCTGAGGCGTCTGATGGCCCAAGTGCTGGAGGTCCTGCGGGAGACGGAGGAGATCATTGACGGCCTCCCGCCCGAGCTTCGTCAAGGAGCCAGGCGCTCCTTCGACGAGAGCGTCGGCGAATCGATAGGCGACTGCCGC
>DUJZ01000132.1 GCA_013329565.1 Methanomassiliicoccales archaeon | reverse complement strand
GGCCGCCCAGTCCAGCCATTCCGCGTCCTTGTGCGCACCCTCGTGCCCGGTGACGATGGTCACCGATGAGGATACCGTGCGGTGGGTGACCGGTATTCCGGCAAGGGCCGGTACGGCCAGGCTTGCGCTGACGCCGGGCACTACATGAACCTCCACACCGTTGCGGCGCAGGAACTCAGCTTCCTCCCCTCCCCGGCCGAACAGGAAAGGGTCGCCGCCCTTCAGGCGGACGACCGATCTGCCCTGCGACGCATTTTCGAGCAGCGTTTGGTTTATCTCGTCCTGCTCCGCCTTGTGCAGGCCGCCGCGCTTCCCGACGTCCACCATCTCCGCGCTAGGCAGGGCCTCCTTCAGCAGTTCCGGATTGGCCAAAGAATCGTAGACGACGGCACCGGCCTGTCGGAGCAGTTCCAAACCGCGTACAGTGATCAGACCAGGATCACCCGGACCCGCCCCCACTAGATATACCTCGCCCTTTCTCATGAAGGCCACCCCCATTCACGATTGATCACGTGCACGATATCATCCGTTCCCTCAACACCCTTGGACAAGACCGTCTCGAACCTCTTCGCCCATGATCCGTCGTGCGCCAGCCATTGGCATCGAAGCACGATGTTGTCGCCAACAGGCTCAGCCCACACCCCGAGCGGTTCCTGGCAGCTTGCGCCCAGCCCGAGCATGACCGCCCTCTCCAGGTCCACACAGAGACGGGTCGAATGGTCATCCAGCCTTGAGAGCCCGGCTCCGATTGGATCGTTCTCCCGACAGACCAATGCCACCGCCCCCTGCCCGGCCGGCGGTACCCAGGTCCGGGGGTCGAGCTCGCATCGGGGAACGTTCTCCCCCAGTCTTTCCAGCCCCGCTCCGGCCAGAATTATCGCGTCGTAATCCCCCCGGCGCCATTTGTTGAGCCGGGTGGTGATGTTCCCGCGCAGTTCGGCCGTCTGGACGTCCGGCCTCTGGTGCTTCAGAAGGGCCTTCCGGCGCACGCTCGAGGTGCCCACGACGGCCGACACCGCCAGTTCGTCCAAGGGGACCTTGGAGACCAGGACATCGTGCACCGGTCCTCGCGGAAGGACCGCCGCCAGTCTCGTTCCCGGGGTGAGCTGGGAGGGCATGTCCTTGAGCGAATTCACTGCCAGGTCTATCTCCCCCGAGAGCAGCCGCTGGTCCAGTTCCTTGGTGAACACACCGTACCCGCCCATGTCGCCCAAGGGCGTGCAGCGGTCCCGGTCGCCGCCGGTGGTGATCACCCTGATCTCCAGCCCGTCATCGATGCCGTTCTCCCGCAGGGCTTCCACGGCCATGTCCGCCTGTGCCATGGCCAGGCGGCTTCCCCTGGTGCCGATGATCATTCCAGCACCTCCAGGCTCTGAGCGAACGAATCGCTTATCACCTTGAGGTCCTCTCGTTCATGCGCGGCGCACAGGAAGCAGGTCTCGAACTGAGACGGCGGGAGGTAAATGCCAAGGCGAAGCATGCTGCGGTAGTAGCTCATGTAGCGTTCCCGGTCGCAGGTCATTATCTGACGGGAATTCTGCAGCGGACCTTCGCCGAAGAACACCTGGAACATCGAGGCCTCGCCTCTCACTGTGACCTTATTACCCGTTTTTCGTACAGAACGAGCGAGATCGGACCGAAGGCGTTCTCCTTCCGCGTTCAGGCCGTCCAACCCTATGCGGTCCAGCTCCCTGATCGTCTCTATCCCGGCGGTCAGGCTCATCGGGTTCCCGCCATACGTGCCGGCCTGGTACACCTTGCCCACCGGGGAGATGTTCGACATTATCTCCCTGGATGCTCCGAAGGCGCCTATAGGCAATCCCCCGCCCAGCACCTTTCCGAGCACGGTGATGTCCGGCCTCACGCCGTAGGCCCTCTGGGCTCCCCCCAAGGACAGCCGGAGGCCGGTGATCACCTCGTCGAATATGAGCAGGACACCGTGCTCCTCCGTGATGCGCCTCACCTCCTTCAGGTAGCCGGGGTTCGGGGACACCGGACCGACGTTTCCCAGCATCGGCTCCAGGATCACCGCGGCGACCTGATCACGGTGCGCATCCAGCATTTCCGAGAGTTCGACCGGGTCGTTGTAATCCGTCACCAGGGTGTTCCCGGCCACCTCCCCGGGGACTCCGAGCGAGTCGGGCACCCCGTGCTCCAGAGCGCCGGAGCCGGAGCGGACCAGCACCGAGTCGTGAGCGCCGTGGAAGCCGCCGTCCATCTTAACGATGGTATCTCGGCCGGTGCAGCCCCTCGCCAAGCGCAGGGCGTGCATGGTGGCCTCGGTGCCGCTGCTGACGAAGCGCATCATCTCCATGCTGGGAAAATGGGAATTGACCATTTCGGCCAGCTCCACCTCCTTGCGGTGCGGCGCACCGTAAAGCGTCCCGTCGGCCGCCTGCTCCTGCAGAGCCTTGACCACCGAGGGATGGGCGTGGCCCAGGATCAACGGTCCGAACCCCAGGACGGTGTCGACGTATCTGTCGCCTTCCTCATCGAATATGAGACCTCCTTGCCCTCTGGAGATGTAGAGCGGAAAAGGCTTCACCGCTCGAACCGGGCTGGAGACCCCGCCGGGCATCAGCGAGATCGCCCGGGCGTACAGTTCGGACGACGTCTCATGCGCCATTGACGCACCTCAGCTCCCTGGCGGCTTCCGTGGCGAAGTAGGTGATGATGATGTCGGCCCCAGCCCGTTGGATGCAGCTCAGGGATTCCATCATGGCCTGTCTTCCGTCGATCATGCCGTTGGCCGCCGCCGATCTTATCATGGCGTACTCGCCGCTGACCTGGTAGGCGCATATCGGCAGCTCCAGTTCATCCCTGGCCCGGCAAATGATATCCAGATACGGCAATGCCGGCTTCACCATGAGCATGTCCGCCCCCTCCTCCGCGTCCAGGCGCATCTCCCGCATTGCCTGGCGGGCGTTGGCTGGGTCCATCTGGTGCGAGCGGCGGTCCCCGTTGGATGGGGCGCTGCCGACCATGTCCCGGAAAGGACCGTAGAAGCAGGATGCGAACTTGGCCGAGTAGGCCATTATACCCGTTCCCTGAAAGCCCTCGCGGTCAAGGGCGCTGCGGATGGCGGCCACCTGTCCGTCCATCATGCCCGAGGGAGCGACCATGTCCGCCCCCGCTCGGGCCTGGGAGACGGCTATCCTACCGTAAAGCTCCAGGGTGGCGTCGTTGTCCACCTGATCGTGGCGGAGCTGCCCGCAATGCCCGTGGTCCGTGTACTCGCACAAGCAGAGGTCGGTGATGATCGGGATATCGCAGGCCGTCTTGGCCTCGCGCACCGCGCTCTGCACGACCCCCTCATGATTCCAAGCTTCGGAGCCCAGAGGGTCCTTCCTGCAAGTGATCCCGAAGAGAAGGACAGCACCCACGCCCAGGCGCTCGATCCGGGAGCATTCCTCTCCCACCTTCCCAAGCGGCAGGGCGTACTGGCCAGGAAGAGTGACCACCTCCCTTCTCTCCGCGATGTTCTCGTCAACGAACAAGGGCTGCACCAGCTGCTCCGGCCGCAGGGCGTCCTCCCTAAGCATCCTGCGCATCCGTGGTGTGGCCCTAAGCCTTCTCATCCTTTCCTGCGGATACATCGCTTATCTCCTCCAATGCAAATAGCTCCTTGGTGCTGCGCAGCAGTCCCCCGTCACCCTGCCGGCTGGCACTCTTCACTGCGGCCGTGGGGTCGGCCAGGAACCTGCTCATCAGAGAGGACGCGAGGTCCTCCAGTACCTCCTCCGCGTCCTCGTTCCCACGCAGCCGTCCGAGGGCCTTGCCGACCTCCCGGTCCTTCATCCCCCGGTACTTGGTGTAGACCAAACGCAACAGTTCGGCCGCCCTCATCTCCTCCAGCCGACGGGAGAGCAGGCCCATCTCCTCCCTGACCACCCTCTCCGCGCTGAACACCTCCATCCTCCGCCGCTCAAGGTTCTCGCTTGCCACCACGTTCAGGGCGGAGAGGTCGCAGAGCTCGACGCCCGGTATCCCCCGGACCTCCTCCGCCACGTTGCGCGGGAAGGAGATGTCGATTATGAACATCCGGCGGCCGTAGCGGCGCTCCATGGCCGGGGCGATCTCCTTCATACCCAGCACGATGTGCATGGCCGAGGTGGCGCAC
>DUJZ01000079.1 GCA_013329565.1 Methanomassiliicoccales archaeon | reverse complement strand
ACCAGCGTGGCGCACGACTCCCATCACATACTTGCCGTTGGGGCGTCCGTTGATGATATGGCCAGGGCGATCAATGCCGTTTCCCGTTCAGGCGGTTACGCGGTATGCGATGACAGCGTCATCTCCGCATTGCCACTGGAGGTGGCGGGCCTGATGAGCACCTCCCCGGCCAGGGTGGTGGCGCAGAAGGAGAATGATATTGTGGAATTGCTGGCCGGCATGGGATGCAAACTGCCGGCGCCGTTCATGACCCTCTCCTTCCAATCGCTTCTCGTCGTTCCCGAGCTAAAGATAGGCGACCGCGGCCTGTTCGATACCAGGCGAATGGAGGTGGTTACCCCGATCATCTGAACGGCAAATGTTATTTCTCAGCATCGCGGTCGAGGTGCCCATCGGAGTGGACCTGATGGAAAAGGTGGAGAGCTTCAAGTGCCGGATACTGACATGGGACGAGATCGCGCGGTGGACCGAGGCGGTGGCGTACGACATCGCTGACGACGGCTTCCGGCCGACCGTGGTCATCGGCTTGACCCGTGGCGGATGGGTTCCCGCTCGCGTGATATGCGACCATCTGCAGGTCAAGAAGCTCTATGCGGTAAAGACCGAGCACTGGGGGGTGACCGCCAACACCGACGGGAAGGCGCTGCTGACGCAGGAGCTGAACGCCAGCATCGAGGGCGAATCAGTTCTCATCGTTGACGACATCACGGACACCGGAGAGAGCCTGATGCTGGCCGAGATGCACCTGAAGCAGATGAGGCCGAAGGAGGTTCGCACCGCGACGTTATTGCACATCACTCACTCCAAGAAGCAGCCGGACTATTTCGAGGTCGAGGTCCCGGAGGAGGACTGGACCTGGTTCATTTTCCCGTGGAACCTGCACGAGGACCTGAGGACGATCTTACCGAAGACGCTCCACCAGCCGCAAACCGTCCTGGGCGTTCAGAAGGGCTTCAAGGACCAGTTCCAGATAGATGTGCCTGAAGATATGGTGCGCCGCACCCTAAGGCACCTGGCGGCTTCCGGGAAGATCAAGAAGAAAGGGGCCAAGTGGCAGAAGACCGACGGTGACGAGGCTCTGCCGCGCAAGTGATCGGAGCTCTATGTACGCGTCATCCCCTTCCAGGGAGACGATGTGGACGCGCAGGTCCTTGGATCCGGTATGCGTCATCTTCTTTCCGTCGTTGACGTCGAACGCCGCTCCGTGCGCCGGGCGGACGACCGCTCCGTCGCGTACCGTTCCGTAGACAAGATCAAAACCGGCGTGCGAGCACTTGCCGTCCATGCCGAACAACTGCCCCTTGTACCGCCCGACCACGTATTTCCGCCCGTCGGCCACCACTTCCCTGAGACGGCCTTCCTTTATGTCCGCGTCCCTGCCGACCAGCACCTTCATGCCGGTCGAATCCCAGCACCGGGGATTTAATGACCGCCCCGGAAATAGTACAATTAAAGAGCGACCAGTGGGATATCTGCCACGAGCACATGTTGGAGAAACTGAAGGAGAGCCTGGAGCGCAGCGACGTCGTCCGGTTCGGCGAGTACCAGTATTTTGTTCATCCAATAACCGACGGCATCCCGGCCATGGACCCCCAGGTGCTGGACGAGGTCCTCGACCGAATCTACGACCTCATGGACCTGGACGTCGATTACCTGGTGGGGGCGGAGGCCATGGCCATACCGCTGATAGTTCCGTTATCGTTAATGACCGGCATCCCTTATAACGTCATTAGAAAAAGAAAGTACGGCCTGCTGGGCGAGGTCAGCGTGCGCCAGACCACCGGCTACTCGGAGAAGGAGCTGTACATCAACGGACTGAAGAAAGGTGACCGGGTGATCGTGCTGGACGACGTGGTCAGTACTGGCGGGACGTTGCGGGCTATCGTAAAAGCGCTGAAGACCATGGGAGTCGACGTCCGCGACATCATCGTGGTGGTAAAGAAGACCGACAAGCTGGATGAGCTGGAAAAGGACATCGGTCAGAAGGTCCGCACCCTGGTAAGCGTAGAGGTCAAGGAAGGCAAGGTCCACGTCATTTGACCAGGCGCTTCTTCATCAGGTATACCGAACCGAGGAAGCAGGCGGTCGTAAGAACGATGATGTAAACCGCTCCGATCCCCACTTCCACCGTCAGCATGTTGTACGAGAGGTCCCTGGCCATGTTGGATATGTGCGTCAGCGGCAACGCCATCGCCAGCTGCTGGCCCCATTCCGGCAGCACACTAAGCGGGAAGAACGTCCCGCTGAACAGGAACATCGGTGTGATGAACAGGAAGAACGGATAGTTGAAGGAGTCCATGTTCGGCACCAGGGCGGTGAACAGCATGGCCAACGAAGCGAACATCAGTCCTCCGACGAAAGCTATCGACGGTATGATCAGCAGCCCGGGAAGCTCCGCGTAACCCAGCACCGCTATGACGCCCAGGACGATCGTGGCGTTCACGAAGCTCTTGGTCGCCCCCCAGAGTATCTCTCCGGTTATGATGTCCTCCAGCGATAGCGGTGTCGCGAGTATCGCATCGAACGTCTTCTGGTAGTACATGCGCACGAAGGAGGAGTAGGTGCATTCGTAAAATGCCCCATTCATTATGCTGATGGCCACGAGACCGGGGGCCAGGAACTTGATGTACTCCACGCTCTCCCCGCCGTATTCGATATCGGCCTGGATCAGCGCGCCAAAACCAAGGCCCATGGCCACCAGATAGAGTATCGGCTCCAGGAACGGAGGAAGGAAGTTGGTCTTCCAGGTGGTGAGGAAAACGTCGCGGTTGCGCTTCCAGAGGGCGATGGAGCGCCAGGAGATGTTGGTGATCAGGCTCATTCCACCAGCGCCCTCCCGGTGGAGCGGAGGAAAACGTCCTCCAGCGTGGCGTTCCTGATCAGGTAGTAGCTCATGGCGAAGCGCTCCTTGAGCTCGGCGGCCACCTTCTGCCCCTCCTTGGTGAATATCAGCAATCGGTCGATGGTCCGCTCGTACTGCCATCCCTGGCCTTTCACGTACGCTTCCATCTCGTCCGTTGGAACGTCGATCTCCATCACGTCCGTGCCGATGACCTTTTCGATCAGCTCGCGCGGTCTGCCTTCCAGGATTATCCTGCCGTGGTCCATGATGACCAGGCGGTCGCAGAGCCGCTCCGCCTCGTCCATGTAATGTGTTGTGAGAATCACCGTAACCTTCTTGCGCTTCAGCTCGCGCACCCTCTCCCAGATGAGATGCCGCGCTTGAGGATCCAGTCCCGTAGTCGGCTCGTCCAATATCAACAGCCGAGGGTCGTTCATCATGGCCCGGGCGATTATAAGGCGGCGCTTCATCCCCCCGGAGATCTCCTGGATTCGCTCGTCCCGCTTCTCGCTCAGCTGCATGAACTCCAGCAGTCGGTCAGCTCTTTCCTCGAGCACTTCTTTGGGAAGCCCGAAGTAGCGTCCGTAGACGGTCAGGTTCCTGCGCACCGTGAAATCGGGGTCGAGGTTGTTCTCCTGCGGGGCGACGCCGATGATGGCCTTGACGTCCCGCGGGCTGCCGTTCACATCCATTCCCAGCACTTCCAGTTTCCCTGAGGTGATGGGGCTGGCGCAGTGCATCATGCGCATCGTCGTGCTCTTTCCGGCGCCGTTCGGCCCGAGGAAC
>DUJZ01000160.1 GCA_013329565.1 Methanomassiliicoccales archaeon | reverse complement strand
CTGATCGTCGTGTTCTTCTACCTGACCTTCAAGCTGGGCTCCCTGGCCATGTGGCACTATCCCCAAGTGCTCCAGAAGTTCTTCAAGCTGGACGACCCCCATGAGCTGGGAGTGCGTGGTTCCCTGGCCATCATCTTCGTCTTTGTAGCCTTGTCCACGGTCATCCATTCGGAGGCGCTGGCCGTATTGGGAGCGTTCCTGGCCGGGATGGTGATATCCCTGCTATTCCAGGAAGGGGCCATGCTGGGGAAGAAATTGTTCGGCATAGGCTACGGGTTCCTGGTGCCCATCTTCTTCATCAACATAGGCATCTCCTTCGATTTCGATGCCATACTTTCGCCGACGGTGCTGCTGATACCCATACTGTTCGTCATAGCCGCGATATCCAAGATCCTGCCGGCCATGCTGTTCTTGAGGTCCGGAAGCATCAAACAGGACGTGGCCACCGGGGCCTTGTTGACCGGAGGGCTCACCATGATGATCGCCGCGGCCCAGATAGGGGTCTCGCTGGACATCATATCCAATACGGAAAGAGGCATGATCATCCTCCTGGCCGTAATATTCTCGGCCATCATGCCCGTGATCTTCAAGCACCTCTACCGCAAGGAGGGCGACTGATGCGCACAGTGATCGTGGGAGGTGGCCGGATCGGCAAGTTCCTGGCCAAGGAACTTGAGGACTATGTCATCATAGAAAGGGAGAGGGTGAGGGCGGAGAACCTGGCGCGGGAGCTGGGGGAGGAGCACGTGATCATCGGAGATGGGTCGAATCCCGTGGTCCTGGAGAAGGCCGGGACCAGGCAGGCGGACGCCCTGCTTGCCATCACCAACCATGACCAGACCAACCTCAAGGTCGCACTAGCGGCCAAGGCCATGGGGGTGCCCAAGGTCATCGCCCGTTGCGACGACCCGCCCTTCATCGAGGTGATGCGCCTGGAGGGGGTGGACAACGTGATCTGCCCGGCGCAGACCGCCAGCCGAATGATACATTCCACCCTCTTTCATGACGTGGAGGACGTGGCCTCCATACATGTAACGAAAGGTTCAAAGCTGGATGGGGTCCGCCTCGGTGAGATCGGGAGCCAGGCCGCCACCAGGGTGTTGGGGGTCATCCGCAAGAGGGACGTCCTGAAGCCCGATCCTGACCTGGTGGTCATGACGGGGGATGAGATACTGCTGTGCAGCATCGGTGGCATGACCCCAGAGCTGACGCAGCTGATAGCGCAAGAGACCGACGGCCTACTTCCATTCTTGGAGATACTGGTGGTCCTAACGGATAACTCGCAGATCGAGACGGTTGGCGATGAGAGCATTTACCTGTCGGCCCATATGGGCAAGGTTCCCGTGTCCGTGCATTGCCCGGCCGAGGACCTGCCTGAGCGCATGAACGACCTGGCGCAGACATGGGGAGTGCCCGTTCATCATTCCATGATGACCAGCGCCCAGTCCAAGGACCTCGCCTATCTTCAATACCTCAAGATGAGCAAAGGCACCTTGGTGGCGTTGGCACCCGGGAAGATCACCGACCGGGGTTTGTTCAAGAAGTGCGAACTGGAAAAGATACTGGGGTTGGAGACCGCCAGGGTGCTCCTGTGCCGACGCAGGATACCCTACTCCAAGATACTGGCCGTTTTCGACGGCACGGAGGGGTCCATGGACCTGATCGAGCTGGCGCTCAAGGTGGCCATCCATACCGGGTCCTCCCTATACGTCCTGGACATCAGTGAATCGGAAGGAGCCGCACCCGACCTGGAGCACTTGAAGAAACTGGGACGCAAACGGAACGTAGAGGTCAAGGATCTCTTCGTGGAGGGGAACCCCACCCTGGACCTGGTAGCCCTAGTGACCGGCGGGGAATACGATCTCCTGGCCATTCGCTGGAGCTGCCAGAACGTGAGACGGGACATCCTGAGAAAGGTGGTCAGCGACTCGAAGCTCAGCGTACTGCTGGTCAGATGAGCACAATAGATTTAAATGGGCTGGCGTTTATGGCCGCAGAAGTGCCGAGGTGGCCCAGCCCGGTAAGGCGCGAGCCTGGAAACTTTCCGCCAGCTAGCTCGTGGCGGCAACGCCTCGGGAGTTCAAATCTCCCCCTCGGCGCCATTCTTCGTTATTCTGATCGACCGTGGACACTGTGGATTGAAAGCATTACATAATCGAACCCTTATATGTGGCCGGGCACCGTTGATTGGCAATTTGCCCACATATTGAGGAGATGACCAGATGAGGGTCAACGTGGATCTGCGCTTGAAGGACGTGCCGGGGCAGTTGATCAAGGCCCTGGAACCGATATCGGTCAACGAAGGGAACATAGTGGGAGTGGTGCACAACCACGACCTGGTCACCGGAGGGCGCATATCTGTCAATGTCACCTTCGAGTACAAGGACCAGAGGTCCCTGGACGCCATATTCTCTGCCTGGAAGGAGCGAGGAGTGGAGGTCGTCAAGATGGGGGAGATCGTACGCACCTTCGCGGCCGAGTATCTAATGGTCGGAAATCTCGCTCATTCCACCCTGCGGGGCATCACCGAGGGCATCGAGAAGATGGAGGGGGTGGAGACCATCGACCTTCAATATTCACTATCGACCAGCACCGCTAACAAATCCGTGCTGCTCCTCGTCAACCTCCGGAACAAGGAGAAGGTGAGGGACATCGACGATTACCTCAGGTCCAGGAGCAAGCGGAACGACTTCCTCCTCATCCGCGGGATGGGGGTGTGATATGCGCCTGGCTCTCGTTGGATTCGGCACTGTAGGCCAGGGAGTCGCCGAGGCGGTCGCCATGAAGAAGGACTTCATCTTCGACCGTTTTGGCACGGACCTGAAGATCGTGGCCGCCTTTGATTCCATGACCTACGCCATGGACCCCAGGGGATTGAAGCCGCTGGAGCTGGTCGCCAAAAAGCAGTCCGGCAAGGGGCTGGGAAAGACCAGGCCGAAGAGCGTGGCCGAGATGCTGCGCGAGCTCGATTACGATGTGCTGGTGGAGATGACACCAACCAACATCGAGAACGCCGAGCCGGGGTACACGAACATCCGCACCGCCCTGGAGTGCTGCCGTGACGTGGTCACCTCCAACAAGGGCCCCCTGGCCTTGAACTACCGGACCCTTGACGAGCTATCCAAGAAGAACGGCGTGGAACTGCGCTTCGAAGCGACCGTGGGCGGCGCTACGCCAATAATCAACCTGTCCCGGGAGCTGCTCATGGCCGAGAAGGTAGAGTCCATGAAGGGCATTCTTAACGGCACGTGCAACTTCATCCTGAGCCGCATGGGCGAGGAAGGCCTTCCCTTCGAATACGTGCTCAAGGAAGCCCAGGAGATGGGGTACGCGGAGACGGACCCCAGCTACGATATCGACGGAATAGATAGCGCCAGCAAGCTGGCCATCCTGGCCAACGCCATAATGGGGTTGGACGTCACCTACAATGACGTACGGAGGACCGGCATCCGGCGGATCACCCTTGAAGCGGTGGAGCTGGCGGCCAAGGAGAAGAAGGTCATACGACTCATCGGCGAGGTGAACGGCGGGGGCGTCGAGGTCTCCCCGCGCATGGTGCCGCTGGGACATCCGCTCTCCATATCGGGAACGCTCAACGTGCTGCACATGCACACCGACCTGGCCGGGGCGATAACCGTCACCGGCCGCGGCGCTGGCAGAAAGGAAACGGCCAGCGCGATCATGAGCGACCTGGTCGGCCTGTTGAAGAGGAACGCCTGCCTGCTGAACGGCAAGGTTAAATAGGTCGTGCCATGATAAAGCACACCTTACCTGAGGCATCGTCATGTCAAAATCAAACAACGGGTGGGATTTATTTATTGCCTGCCAGGGCTAGTATCTTCGACACCACATTGAGGGACGGGGCGCAGACCGAGGGGGTCTCCTTCTCCACCGAGGACAAGTTGGAGATCCTGGAACGCCTGGACGCCTTCGGCATAGATTTCATTGAAGGCGGATACCCAGCCTCCAACCCCAAGGATAAGGCTTTCTTCAAAGCGGCCCAGAAGGTCATGCTGAAGAATGGAAAGCTGGTCGCCTTCGGCGCGACGCACAAGCCGGGGGTGCGTCCTGAGCACGACAAGGGCATGGATGCGCTCATCGAAACGAATACCGAATGGGTCAGCGTGTTCGGCAAGTCCTGGGACCTGCATGTGGAGAAAGCATTGCAGGTATCGTTGGACGAGAACCTGCGTATCGTGCACGACACCGTCGCGTTTCTCAAGAAGAAGGGGCGGCGCGTGATTTTCGATGCCGAGCACTTCTTCGACGGTTACCGCAACAATCCCGAATACGCCATGAAGGTTCTCCACGAGGCGGAGGACGCCGGAGCGGAATGGATATGCTTGTGCGACACGAACGGAGGGGCGTTCCCCAGCCTGGTCGTGGAGGTCGTGTCCTGCGTACGCAAGGAGATGAGGGTGCCGTTGGGCGTTCATGCTCATAACGATGGGGAACTGGCCGTCGGCAACTCACTGGCCGCGGTCGAGGCTGGAGCGTCCATGGTGCAAGGTACCATAAACGGCCTGGGCGAGCGCTGCGGCAATGCCAACCTGTGCTCGATAATCCCCAACCTCATGCTCAAGATGAAGGTCGAGACCGGAGTACGTAACCTGGAGCAGCTTTCCAAGCTGTCGCACTTCGTGGCCGAGATGGCCAACGTTTCGCCTGATCCAAGGGCGCCGTACGTGGGCAGGAGCGCCTTCGCTCACAAAGGCGGAATCCATGTCAGCGCGGTGCTGAAAGATTCCCGAACCTACGAGCATGTGGAGCCGGAGCTGGTCGGCAATCAGCGGCGCATACTGGTATCCGAGCTTTCCGGCGTCTCCAACATAATGGCCAAGGCCGGAGAGATGGGAATAGACACCGAGAAGGACGGCGGACGGTCGATCCTGGAACTGATGAAGCATCGGGAGGCGGAGGGTTTCCAGTACGAGGCGGCCGAGGCCAGCCTGGAGCTGCTGATACGCAAGCTGAGAGGAGAGAACACCTCACCGTTCCAGTTGGAAGGATTCCGAACCTTCATGGACGTCACCGGTGATGTCATGACCTCCGAAGCGTCCGTGCGCGTCGTGGACTTTGATGGGACGACGGAGCATACCGCCGCCGACGGCAACGGGCCAGTTAACGCGTTGGACCGCGCGTTGCGCAAAGCGTTGGAGCGCTTCTATCCGGTGCTGAAGGAAGTTCGATTGATAGATTACAAGGTGAGGGTCATCGACGGGAAGGATGGAACGGCGGCCAAGGTCCGTGTGCTGATCACATCCACCGACGGGAACCAGACCTGGACCACCATCGGCGTTTCAGGCAACATCATCGAGGCGTCCCTTATGGCATTGATCGACAGCATCGAGTACAAGCTGATGCGGGCGGGCGTCAACGGGAACGGCGTTAGCTTGAATTGCCAGTAATACGTTCCGCTGTCCATGAGCTACCCGGTCAGGCTGATATCGTACGAGGAGAAGGACCTCCTTTACGAACAGTATTCCTCGTACCCGTTCCACACCGCCAAGGCGGACATCAGCGGCTGCTGCGTGAAACTATACACGCTAAGCAGCTCGGTCAAGGACATGTGGGAGGATAATTTCTACTCCATGTCGGAGACGGTGCGCTCCCATGGACGAGTGATATGCCTGGAGGATTCCGAGCGCCCTCTGGAAGTGTTGTTCGAACCCAACACGAAGACCGCCTTCCTTTTCAACTTCGATTATTACGGATGGATAAAGAGCGTCGCCCTGGCTCTCGCTGGCGATATACTGGAGGACGAGCATCAGATCCATTCCGTTCACGGCGCAGCCCTGGACATCGATGGGAAGGGGATAACCCTCATCGCTCCCTCCAAGACCGGCAAGACCACTCATTCCTGGGGTCTGCTACGGTCAAAGGACGCCCGGCTGGTGACGGACGACTGGTATTTCGTTCGTTCGTCGGAAAGACGCCCCGTGGCCTTCGGCTCGGAGAAGAACTGCTACATCGACGCGGACATAGGGACCATCTGGGACGAATACCGTGGACTCGTCGAGAAGGCCAAGTTCGACAACCGCCAGAGGGCTGTCGTCAACGTCCGATGGGTCACCGGGAGGGGTTCCGTGGTTCCCATGACCACCATCCACGAGGTGGTGATGCTGAAGCGGGACAGAGAGGACAAGCGGCTGGTCAGGGAGCTAACGCCTGAAGAGGCGTGGGAATATCTGTCGGCCAACGACCTCTGCAATCCCCACCAGATGGTGCGCGACGAGAGGAAGATGAAGGTGCGGGAAAAGTTCTTCCGGCAGTTCCTGGCCCAGGCCAGGGTGCATCTGGTCAATACCACCGCCACCCCGCAGGAGACGCAGGCGGCCATAGTCGAGCTGATTAAATAGGGGAAAGGCTGATAAATTCCCCATCGCCATGGCTAGGGCATGGGCAAGGTCCTGCTGACCATGATGGGGCGGAGCGTCTGGGGACTGTTCAACTCCGTCTGGTCCAACATCCGCCAGTTCGATTATCTTCCGGACAAGGTCTACGTGTTGACCGCGGGCTGCGAGACCGCCCGTGGCCAGATGGCCAAGGACATGCTCGTCGTGCTGCTCAAGGAGCACGGCTCCCCGGCAGAGGTGGAGCTGGTGGACGTCCCGGGAGATGACATCAAGGAGATTGGGCGGAAGGTCAACGAGATCATCGGCGCGGAGAACGCCAAGGGCAGCGAGGTGGCGGTTGACGTGACGCCGGGCACCAAGGCCATCGTGCTGGGCACGGTCATAGGCTCGGGCAAGGTCAAGGTCGATCACATCTTCTATCTGTACATCGAATCGCTGCAGAACGCCTCACGGCCGTATCTGGAGATCCCTTTAGACCTCCAGAGCTCCCATGACCTCCTGAAGGAGGTGCGCTGATGGAGGTGGACAAGGAGTTCATCACCGTCGTGCTCAACGAATCCAGAATGGCCGGCAAAGGCAATCTCATCGTGCGCTCGGACCTGCTCGACGTTGACCTGTTGGCCCTGGACCTGGACCATCAAGAAGTGCAGTGGGTTGCCAGGGAAGGGGAATACGATGAGGCGCACGGGAGGATCGCCAGCGCCCTGGGGGAGCAGCTGGCCAGGGATATCCCCACGTTCTTGGACCTGCGCGAAGCTTTGCAAGCCTCCCTGTTCATGCCGCCGACCAACCTGGACGCCCTGATGGCCGAGATATACCGTTTCAACGAGAGGCGCGGCGACCCGTACCGCTTCCCGCGCCAGATGTGCCTCGGGATTGACACCAACCTTCTGTACCGCAGGCTGTTCTCCAGGCTGCTTCTGGCGGGCAAAGGATGCAACGTCCGGTCGTTCGATCCGCAGAAGGTGCAGGTGCTGATACCGTCCATGGCCGAGGAGGAGCTGTCCCGCCGGGTCGGCAGGAAGTACGACCGTAGGGACGTTGAGGAACTGAGAAGGGCCGTGCGGGACCGCACCGTCGCTGACGACCTGTTCAACTGCCTCAACAAGAACGGACGGAAGGCATTGAACGGACAGGCGGAGGTGGTGGCGCTGAAGCAGCGCTACAACTGCTGGTCTGCGCAGGGCGGCTCCTTCGTGGATGACAAGGAGGCAAGGGACGACGAAATGCTTCGTTCCGTGGCGGCAGAGATGTTCGAGCAACGCGTGGACGTGCTGTTCCTTACCAATGACGATAAGACGCGAGCGCACGCCAATGCCCACAAGGTGCCCTCGCTCCTGATCAGCTATCCGTACGAGGTTCCCACGACCATCTCCTACGACCCTTGGCTCATGACCGAGCTGCTGTACGACCTGAGCATATTGCACACCTCCTTGACGCTGAAGGGCACCGGGATACGGATAAAGGGGGAGTGGATGGGCAAGACCGTCGACGATTACAGGAACGAGAAGGTGCGGGTGAGGGTTCCGGACGGATCGGTGCTCAGCGACAGGCTGGCCAGGGACATGCGCGTGATATCGGCGATCAAGAGCAGGTTCCCCTGGAAGGAGATCAGATGATAGGGAAGGTAAAGGAGACCCCGCAAAACGTTGATGGTGGGGAAGTTGGAGAAGGTCCGCGGGGTACTCCCATGTTCAGGATTGATTGCTGAATATAAAGATTACGCCTTATTTGTATCATTTTTTTAAAAGAATCAGGTGGCCTGGGTTGTATCGCCCGGCCCAGATCCGTCGTTGGACCTTCCACGCCCCTTCATCTAAAGATGTCCATAAGTAGTCGAGAACGCCGCGAGCACGATGCCGGCCGCGGTCCATGCGGCGTTGATGCCGCTGCTCTCGGCCAGCCAACCAATGGTCAGCGAACCGACCAGCCCACCGGCCTGGACCATGAGAGATTCGAAGGACATCAGCGTCGAACGCCTCTGCTTGGGTATGTGGTCGTTGAATACGGAAGCATGCGGGGAATTGGCCAACCCGAACACTGCATAGAGGAACAAATAGAGTATGGCGAACCCCAGCAGTCCGGATTGCCATGACAGGACCACCAACACAGTTCCGCTCAGTGACCTTATCCAGGTGAGCGATCGCAGGAGACTTCGCCCTAGGAGCGCCGAGCCGCAGGATGCCAGTAGATTGCCGACCGACAAGGCGGCGAAATAACCGGCGGCCAGCGCTCCGAAGGCCCAGGTCTGGGTCAGGTCTGCTATCAGCATCTGGGCTCGGGGCTGCCAGAGCAGCTCAACGGACAGCAGGCCGAACCCCATGAAGGCCGAGGAGAGCAGCATTACGAAGGTGAATCGGTCCTTAATTCCGTGGGATATCGCGTCCGAGAGCACCACGGGTAGGGCTTTGAGGCCAGATCCCTCGGCCATCTGGCGCTTGAACGACCTCTCCTCCACCAGCAGAGATTTCAGGACGATCTGGATGGCCACTACGATCATCATGAGCATTATGTTGGCGGAGTAGATGCTCATCCCTTCCACCGCTGCGGGAAGGTCGGACGCTAGCATGGGGATCACTCCTCCCAACAATGAATCGAAGCCTATGCCCAACGGGATGAACACGTTGGCCGTGGCCAGGGCCTTCTGCAGGTCATCCCCGGGATTGGCCGAGTTGAACTCATCCACGAACCAGGCGTCCATGGATCCTGAGGACAGGGCACGCGCCATACCGTAGATGACGAATCCGATCAGAAAAAGTGGTGTGCCCTCGGCGAACAGCAGGACCCCTCCGCTGAACAGAGAGAACGCCAGGGACAGGAGATAGACCTTTTTTCTGCCAATTGAGTCACTGAGACCGCCGGTCGGAAGCTCCAGCAGGATGACCGTTCAGGAATACACGGACAAGGCGATCCCGGCCTGGAAGAGGTCCAGTCCCTTATCCATCATGTAGAGCACCAGGACCGGCAAGGTCAATCCCACAAAGAACCAATGGATCATCTGATTGAGGATGTATACCTTCAGGGGGTCCCTACCGGCCATGGGCACTGATGCGTTACCGAATGGATAAATTTTACATCGCCCGGCTGCCGCTCGGCGGAGAGCGCCCTCGGGGAACGGCCACCCCCAGGATGCACTTCAATCCGTTGGCCACCATGACCGAGGAGGCGACCTCCACCTCCACATCGGCCCCCCTGCCATCAACTACCTGGTAGATATGTTTGGACCGGGCATGATGACCGTTCAGCTTGCCCATCACGACCGAGAACATGAGGTCCTGGCTCACCGGGGAGGCCACGTCTGTGACCGGAACGCCCATCAGTGAATCCCGGGACCTGCCAAGAAAATCGCACAGGGCGTCGTTGGCCATTAGGAAACGGCCCATCTCGTCGAGCATGAAGACCATCTCATCCAAATGCTCCATGATACCCTGGTAGGCCCGGTCCCTGGCCACCAGTTCGTCCTCCACGCTCTTGCG
The DNA here is from genome assembly GCA_013329565.1 of Methanomassiliicoccales archaeon. Lineage (GTDB taxonomy): Archaea > Thermoplasmatota > Thermoplasmata > Methanomassiliicoccales > UBA472 > UBA472 > UBA472 sp8940u. The sequence goes on along the minus strand of DUJZ01000160.1, from coordinate 2,914 downwards.
GTCGTCGATGTACCATGCGTACAATATGACCTGACGCTTGTCCTTCTCGTCGAGGTACCCGGAGGCGCTCCCCCGGAACCATCGGTAGCCGCCATCCTTGGCCAGAAGGCGGAATTCAGCTGGTAGGCCGCACTTGTCCTTCTGGGCGACGTACATCAGGATGTCCTCGATGTACCTGTCGTCCGGATGCAGGTAGTTGAAGATGCTGCGCCCCCTGATCTCATCCACGTTATAGCCCAGAGCGTTCTTGGTCGAGGGGCTGGAATAGATGATGTATCCGGACCAGTCGATTATTGTGACCAGGTCGCGGGTGTTCTCGATCAGCGCCCGGAAGCGAATGGCATTGTAACGGATGGCCTCCTCGGCCTCCTTGCGGCGAACGGTCTGCCGCACCAGATTAGCCAGCTCGGCATACTGGGACATGGGGTCGCCACCCTTCTTGATGTAATGGTCGGCCCCGCACCTCAGGGCCTCGATGACCACCTCCTCGCGTCCCCTTCCAGTGAACAGGATGAACGGGATGTCCTTGCCTTCGGAACGTATCCTCTTCAAGAAGCTGATGCCGTCCATCTCGGGCATCTGGTAATCGGAGATGATGGCGTCATAGGTGCTACCGGAGAGCAACTTGAGAGCGGTCTCAACGGAGGAGACCGTGTCCACCGAAATGTCACCCTCCAGCTCGAGGAACTCCTTGGCCACCTCCAGTAGCCCTTCCTCGTCGTCGACGTAAATGCAGCGCATCATCGGAGACCGTCCCATCCCATCCGTCCCGGCGATCCCGTAAACATGTATGGTTCAGGCTTGGATGCCGAGGGCGTTTTATAAAGTTATCAGGAACAAGTTCGACGACTGATAATCTGTTCTTGCGAATAATTTTAAGACCGGGTGCAGAAATCTGCGCAACGGAGCGAGCTATCGTCAAACGACCTGGCCCATCGATGTCATTAGAACGGGATGTATACACGGACCTTAGGTGGAGTTCACTTCAACCGTGGCAGAAGCCTCCCGGTCTCTTCCATGTACTCCCGGTATTCTTGTCCGAACTTCTCGGTCATGTGAGCTTCCTCGACCGGTACGCGGGCAAGATAGAAAGCCCCGAACACCACCAAGAAGATGGCCCCGGCGATCAGGTTTTGAAGCAACAGTGGCATGGAGAGCACCCACAGCCATAGCGATGCGTACATTGGGTGGCGCACGTAACGGTACACGCCTTTCCCGATCAGCGATTGTTCACCGTGCACTCCCGGTGTCAGGGCGAAGTTGATGCCCAGGTCGGAATGGGACCTCTGCAAGAGGAGCAGGGAAGCCGTGATCAGCAAGGCCCCAAACCAGGCCAGTCCATCTGGCACCGCGTAATTCGCGATGTTCAGGTGCGGGGTGAGAATGTAGGCCAGAGGGGCCACCATGCTGGCTACTATCATGAATACCAGCAGCTTGTCCATCATGGTGCTGTGGTGAGCCTTCCTGTCCCCTATGATCGTCATGAAGATAACTCGGATGTAGAGGGCGGCACAGAGGACGTAGATGATGGCGAAGAAGGCCACATTCATGGGCGGCTTCAGGCCAGTGGATGAAAGCTGCCGGTATTAATAACCGCCCGGCAGAACCCCATCAACCGCAGGTCCGATTCAGAGCGTGTCGAAGATTCATGTGTGTCGGATCCCTCGAAAATAGTCAATATGACCGTTCGAACGGTATAAAAAAAAGGAAAAAGGGGCCGCACCTTTTACGGTGCTGGCCTATATTGGAAAGTAAATGAGGTGGGGGCACTGGGATTTGAACCCAGATCAGCGGGTTTCCACCACGCGGGGAGCGACCCCACGCGAATTAACAGGTCATCGCTCCAGTTAGTCATCACCGGATCAGCAAACCCGTTAGCAATCACTCCATATTAACTGGAGCCCGCGAGGATACCGTGTTACCCCATACCCCCACTGGTTCAGCTTTAACGCTTTCGCATCTTCTGGGCGTGCTTTCGCCTTCTCATCTTTTTCTTGCGCCATTTCCAGCGCTGCTTGCCTTTCTTCTTCCAGGCGCGTGAACTTCTCTTCATCAGTACACACCAGACTAGCTGCCCTGATTCAATGGGTCTTTAATAACCTTTTGCTCGCCTGCGTCCCTTGGAGTTCGCATATGGACGCATGGCTTCCCTCTCTCCGTGCAAGTAGAAGGATGGGGAAGGCCGCTAGACCGGGCGAAGGCACGACCGCCACACTCACCAGCACTGGTACGGTATCACAAATCAATATAGCATCTAGCATGGCCATGGTTCCTCCGTACCTCGGGCCGTGATGGCCGGTGCGTCCGGTATGGCCGGGATACGAGAAAGGGAGAAAGATGTGGGAGGGGCAAGGGAGCTTCGCTGCTATCCAGGGCTGCTGGCGGTTCGCCGGCCTCGGACCATCTGACATCGGGAGAGAGCATCAAATGGCAGGGTAAGCCAGCCGCCATCATTATCATGAGAAAGGGTTTGCTGCTGACCGTCTTCGCCCTGATCTATGCGGTCCTGATGGGGCTGTTCTACGAAAGCAGCGACGACATCCTGGTGCTGGTCATCGCGGCAGTGGCATGTCTGCTGATGATTCTCACCGACCGCAAGAAGCTCGGTCTGGTCGGCGGGCTGGCCGGGATCGCCATCCTTACCTGGACCGCCCTGATCGACAGACCGCTGGATTGGTACATGTACCTGATACCCCTAGCGTTCGCATTGCTGCTACTGATCATCAACTTCGTCTATCTGAGCAGGGTGCTCTTCGTGGTCACCGACCAGCGGATCATCACCCGCTACTGAATATTCACCCTGAGGTACGCTAGCACCGAGATAGAGAAGGTGCAGAGCGTCACCACCATCCAGCCCTGGTACGAGAGGCTTTTCGGGCATGGGGACGTCTTCTTCCCCACTGCCGGGGAGAAG
>DUJZ01000116.1 GCA_013329565.1 Methanomassiliicoccales archaeon | reverse complement strand
GGTATGACGTTCACGCGCTTGACCAGCATGCGGTCCTTTCCTGTCAGCTTGATGAAATCGGAACGTATTCCATGCTGTTCCAGCAGCCTGAACCAGTACGCAGAGGTGCGGCAGAGCACCTCACCCTTGTGCGGTATCTCCGTGGGAATGATCTTGTCGAACACGGAGATGTTGTTGGTGAAGTGGAACTCGAACGTGCTGTCGTCGACCTCGAAGACCTTCTTGACCTTGCCGACCCGGTAGAGCTTCATCGCTAGAGTGATGTCGGAACGACGAATAAAGATTGCTCAGAACTCGGAGCCCACGTGCACTTCCAGACCCTTGTTGGTTATCGAGTACGGAGTTATCTTGCGGGAGTGGTCGGTCCTCCTCATCTTTATTATGCGCAGCGAGAGCATCAGTTCGTTCCGGGACTGCATCTCCAGGTAGCGCAGCGAAATGACTCCGTCCGCCACGTATTCGATGAGCCCGTCGCGTGACGCGAACGGGTTGTCGTCCTTGACCTCGGCGGTCATGATGAGGGTCGCCCCGGTCCTCTTGACCATCTGGGAAAGGTTGAAGAGGTTCGTCCGCCGGTCGTGGTCGGTGTCGAACAGCAAGTTGAGCAGCGATACGGAATCGATGACGATCCGGGACGCCCCGAACTTCTTTATGAAGTCGGGCAGCTCGCTCTTGATGCGCTGTATCGTGACCTTGGCGTCATTGGGCTCCAGCTTGACGATCTCCAGCTGCTTCTCGTTCAGCTTTGAACGCAGGTCCCAGCCGTGCGCCTCCGCGTCGGCCAGTATCGACTCCCGGTCCTCCTCCAGGGAGATGAATATGCCCTTTTCACCTTCTGCCAGCCCCTGACTGAGGAACTGCAGCCCGAAAGTGGTCTTCCCGGTCCCGAAGGAACCCATGACCACCACAGTGGATCCTATAGGGATGCCCCCGAAGAGCATCTCGTCCAGACCCTCTATTCCCGTCTTGACCTTCTCGATCCCCATCACGATATCCTCTCCGTGTCTATGACCACCAGGCCATGCTGCGCGGTCACGATGGTGGCGAACCTCGCTATGCGCTGCTGGTCCAGGTGCGGCAGTATGCTCATGAACTTCTCCACGTACATGTACCTCTGGCGACGGGACGATTGAGCGAACTTGCTCCACTCGAAAACGAGCGCCCCGTCCACCGAATCCATGATCAGCTTCTCCTTCCTGGCGTCCACTATATCTTTGGTGAGCAGCAGGTATATGACCCCTTTCCAGCGCTTGGCCATGCGCTGCATTCCGCGCATCACGGCCACCAGGTCCATCTCCTCTATCTGGTTGTTGACCACCAGGTCCGTGAGCGAATCTATGATGACCATGCTGTCGTGGGCGTTGGCGTCCAGGTAGTCGACCAATGCCTCCAGGGTGTTCTGTTCCCCGTCGTCCGAGAACAGCCCGGAGGACGTCTCGCCGGTCCAGCTCCTTGGGACCAGGGTGTTGCGGAAGTACTGCTTGGAGAAGTCCTTGAAGACCACGTTCCTCTCGAACGCCCCGTAGAAGTCCTGGTTGAAGGAGGTCTTGATCTCCTGCAGGATGTCCTCCTGGGATCTCGCGAACGTAACGTAGCATATCTTCTTGGGCATGATCCTCTGGCCGACCCGGTGGCCCAAGTAATAGTCGGCGACCGTGGGGTTCTCCTTGACCAGCGATATCTTGGATGCGGACGTCAAGGCGTACTCCTGTTGTCCAGCACCGAGGTCGCCCATGAGGAGGATGACCGAACCCTGGGGTATCCCGCCCTTGATTATGCTGTCAAAATCGGACACACCGCTAGGTATCCTCTTCACCGTGGCATCCATTCCCGCACCTGACTGGGCATTTATAGGGATTTATGCTTATAATTGTATGGTGGGGGCGCGCTCCCGATCTTTCCTCGGCATAATAAAAATTAAACCGTCTCGACCCAGGCGTTGACCTGGCAGGCCCCGTCAAAGTTGGAGATGATCAGCAGGCGGTAGAGGTGGTCGTACCCCTCATAAACCGCGACGCCGCCAGTTAGGCCGAGGGTGGCGACCAGTACATCTCCCTCGTCCTGGAAGCTCAGCGGCCGCCAGGGGCTGCTAATGGAATCGTAGAAGAAGACGCTCACATCCTCCGACGAGATGCCAGGATGGCTCAATGAGAACTTGACCACCACGCCGGACTCGCTGCGCAGGCCTACGACGTGGACCCCGAGGTCATACATCCCGTCGGAACTCCAGTTGGCTGGCACGTGCAGGTGCTCCTGCAATCCGCCCAGACCGTCCGTTGCAATGGCGATCATCGTCACGGTGGCCGGAGGACCTTCCTCCTCGGGCAACAATCGATCGTGCAGGGCACCGGCAGCAAGATAGGCGATGCTGACCACCATTGCGGTGACGAACAGGACCGCGATCAATGACCTGATCTTCTCATCGTTTTTCATCAGGATGCCGGGGGGAGAATCGTGCCCGACCGATATATCCATGTTGCCCCTATTTTAAGGAATGAAGCCCATGATCAGCTGGAGCGCCTGCTCGGTCGCCTGAGCTTTTATGCTCTTCCGATCGCCATCGAGCAGGTATCGGAACGCCGCCTGCTCCTTCTTCCAGGCGATGCCGATGAAAACGAGCCCGACCGGCTTCTGCGGCGTCGCTCCGCCCGGTCCGGCGATGCC
>DUJZ01000166.1 GCA_013329565.1 Methanomassiliicoccales archaeon | reverse complement strand
TAACCGGACCCCCCGACCACAGCTGCCTTTATCATTCTGCTACCTCGCCAAATATCGGAGTTTGCCGAATTAAGAGTTTGTTTATTAAGCATTATGCCCCAAATGAGACATTTTCATTACGTAGAGGTCAAAATGGACATGAATCCAGTTGCAGAGCCATGAAGGGCCTCGAAATGGTTATTAACCGTTTACCGTTCTTATGGGTAGGGCATTGTTACACTTTCCAGCCCGGGCAACCAGGAAAGGGAGGAATATTCCCATGGTCCGCCCCAAAGCACCGGAGAAGGGTTGGAAGGCCCATCATTCAGTATGGCTCATGCTTTTCATCGCTTGGAGCATGTGCTACCTGGACAGGGCGATCACCGGCCCGGTGATCTCCTGGATGATCGCCAACGACCTTGAGCTCATCAAAGGAGCGTATGAGCCGCATGCCTTGGGGGGACTGATCGGCTCCATGTTCTTCGCCGGCTACATGCTCACCCAGTTCCCCGCGGGGTTCCTGGGGGACCGGTACGGTAGACGTACCATGCTGGTCATAAGCACGGTATGGGCAGGGACCGTCACCGTTCTCAGCGGGATGGCCCGGGGGCTCAACGCCTTCGTCGCCGCTAGGGTGCTGACCGGACTGGGGGAGGGGGCCTACTACTCGAACGACCGGGCATTGGTGGCGCAGGTCTCCCCGCCGGGGAAGGTTGGGACGGGGATGGGCGTGGTCTTCGTAGGTCTGGCCGTTGGTTTGACCGCGGCCACCGTGACCGCCCCCTGGCTGATCGAAACGGCCGAAGGATTCATGGGTCAGGCGGCCTGGTCCTTCCCTTTCTTTCTGTTCGGTCCGCCGACGGTCGTGGTGGGGCTCATCATGCACCGCCGACTCCCGGCCGGTGCAGTGGAAACATATCGTGGTGCCTTGCCCCGCCTCGTAGCTTATTCGCTCTTCTTCCTCCTGGTGATCATGGGGATATTCCATCTCTCCCTCTCCCTCAGACTGGGCGTGCTCTGGCAGACCGTGCTCGTCCTTTTGATCGCCCTCGTCCTGGTGGGGTTGATCTACAGCAGGATCGGCTCTTCCAGTGCACCGGTCCTTCGCGACCGCTCCCTTCTGCTGATGTACGTCTCGGCGATCCCCATATTGTTCACCCTCTGGTTCTTCGGTTTCTGGGCACTTCTGGTGGTCTCCGAATCCTCCGGACTGGGGCTGAGCGGGGCGGCCGTGTACGCGGGGCTCTTCGGCCTGGCCAACGCGATAGGGTATCCATTGGGGGGGATGGTCTGCGATAGGATCCCGGGTATCGCTGGTCGGAAACGTTTGTACGCCTTAGTGTGTGTGACGGTAGCCGTACTGGTCGCATTGATGGTACCTTCCATCCAGGCCGAGGACCTGACAGCCATGGCCATACTGCTCTTCCTCATCGGAGTGGCTTTCGCGGCCATGCAGACCGTCCACATGACGCTCACCGCCGACCTGTCGCCCCCTGAGCTCATGGGCCAATCGTTCGGCATGTGGAACCTGGTGGCCGAGTTCGGGGCGCTCCTATCGCCCGTGATCTGCGGCTATCTTAGGGACGCCACGGAAAGTTGGGATGCCGCAATAGTCCTGACGTCAGCGCTGCTCGTGGCTAGCGCTGCCCTGGTCATGGTGGTCCCCCGCGCTGTCCGATACTGAACACTAGAATCGGACAATGTCCCTCTTCCGCCACCTCAGATTAATATGCATGGTCGCTTCATCGCCGCAGATTCACATGGCAGCTCGCGCTAAGAAGGTTCGTGACAAGGTGGTGCTGGCGTACTCCGGCGGTCTGGACACGTCCGTGGCCATCCGGTGGTTGCAGCAGAATTACGATCTGGACGTCATCGCGGTAAGCATAAACGTCGGACAGCCCGGAGACCTCCAGGAGGCTGTCGACCGCGCGCTCCAGATCGGGGCGGTGCAGGCTTACGCGTTCGACGCGACCGAAGAGTTCGTCAACGATTACATAGGACCGTCCCTGAAGGCCAACGCCCTATACATGGGGACGTATCCTCTGGCGACCTCCATCGCCAGGCCGCTCATAGCCAAGATAATGGTGGACATCGCGAACAAGGAAGGCGCCAAGTACATAGCCCACGGCTGCACCGCCAAGGGCAACGACCAGGTGCGCTTCGACGTCAGCATCGCCGCGCTGGCCCCGGAGATCGAGATCATCGCACCCATGAGGGAATGGGTCATGACCAGGGAGGACGAGATCGAGTACGCCCGGAAGAACGACGTCCCGATAAAGGTCAAGAAGGAGTGCCCGTACAGCATCGACGAGAACATCTGGGGGCGCAGCTGCGAGTGCGGCATCCTGGAGGACGCCATGGAAGAGCCGCCGAAGGACGCTTACGAATGGACCGTAGACCCGGCGGACGCTCCCGATAAGCCGGAGTACGTGGACATCCACTTCAAGAAGGGATTGCCGGTCGGGCTCAACAAGAGCAGGAAGATGTCCCTGACCGACATCGTCAGGAAGCTCAACCAGCTGGGCGGGAAGCACGGCTACGGCCGCATCGACCACATCGAGGACCGCCTGGTGGGAATAAAGTCCCGAGAGATCTACGAATCGCCGGCGGCCATGATCCTCATAAACGCGCACAAGGACCTTGAGAAGATGGTCCTGACCAAGGACGTCCTCAGCTACAAGCGTGGCGTCGAGCAGCGCTTCTCCGAACTGGCCTACGATGGATTGTGGTTCTCCCCGCTCATGGAAGCGCTCACCGCCTTCGTTGACAAGACCCAGGAGTACATCGACGGCACCGTGAGGGTGAAGCTCTACAAGGGCGGAGCCACCATAGTGGGCCGTTCCTCGCCGTACTCGCTGTACGATACGGGACTGGCGACCTATGCCGAGGGAGACCAGTTCAACCACAAGTCCGCCGAGGGCTTCATCTACGTGTGGGGTCTCCCGTTGCGCAGCGTGGCCAAGGCCCAGAAGAAGTGATCTTCATGGCCGAGAAGCAGCTGTGGTCCGGTCGTTTCGCCGAGGGCCCGTCCGAAATGACCCTATCGTTCACGTCATCTTTGTCGGTGGATACCAGGCTGGCCTGGTACGACATCGTCGGATCGATGGCTCACGCCAGGATGCTGGGGGAGGTCGGAATAATCCATAGGGATGAGTCCGATCTCTTGGTGAACGGCCTGAAGCAGATGCTGATCGACCTGGAGTCGGGAGAACTGAACTTCCTCCCGGAGCTGGAGGACGTGCACACCAATGTGGAGCACATCTTGACCGAGAGGGTGGGGGAGGCCGGAAAACGCCTTCACACCGCCCGGAGCCGCAACGACCAGGTCTCCACGGACATCCGCATGTTCGTGCGGGACGCAATACTGGAGATCGTGACCCTGCTGCTGGACGTTCAGTCCGAACTTCTAGACCGGGCAAAGAACGAGACCGGGACCATAATGCCCGGTTTCACCCATATGCAGCACGCCCAGCCCGTATCGCTGGGATTCCACCTGCTCGCGCACGTCTTCCGACTGCAGAGGGACTCCGAAAGGTTCCTGGACGCCTACAAGCGCCTGAACCAGTGCCCCCTGGGCGCTGGGGCCCTGGCCGGAACCGGGCATCCGGTGGACCGCGAGCTGACGTCGGAAATGCTGGGCTTCGACCGGCCGACGGACAACGCCATGGACACCGTCAGCGACCGGGACTTCGCCTTGGAGTTCGCTTACGACTGCGCCCAGGCCATGGTTCACCTCAGCAGCATGGGCGAGGAGCTGGTACTGTGGACGTCCCCGGAGTTCCGCTTCGCGGAGATGCCGGACTCCTTCGCCACCGGCAGTTCCATAATGCCGCAGAAGAAGAACCCGGACGTAGCTGAGCTCGTTCGCGGTCGGAGCTCCATCGCCATTGGGAACCTGATGCAGCTCCTCGCCGTCATGAAGGGGCTGCCGCTAAGTTACAACCGGGACATGCAGGAGGAC
>DUJZ01000119.1:4616-4811 GCA_013329565.1 Methanomassiliicoccales archaeon | reverse complement strand
CCCGGACGGACGCTTCCCCGGGCGGCCGTCGGAACCGTCCGAGGCGAACCTCAGAGACCTCATGTCGCTGTGCAGATCCAAAGGAATAGCGGGCATCGCCCATGACGGTGACGGGGACCGCATGGTGGCGGTGGACGAGGACGGCCGCTATGTGAGCGGCGATCGCCTTCTGGCGCTGTTCGCATCGCTCTTGCA
>DUJZ01000119.1:0-4587 GCA_013329565.1 Methanomassiliicoccales archaeon | reverse complement strand
GGTGGGGGACATGTTCGTCTCCGAAGCCTTGAAGAAAAAAGGGCTTCCGTTCGGCGGCGAGCCGTCCGGTACGTTCATCTTTCCCTCGGTGAACTATTGCCCGGACGGTATGCTGGCCGGCGCGTATCTGCTGAAGCTGCTGGACGGCCGGCCGCTGAAGGATGTTGTGCGTTCCCTGCCTACCTATCCCTCGGTGCGGGACTCCTTCTCCTTCGATCCCTCGGACCGTAAGAAGGTCAAGGAGAGGCTGGCCGAGGAGATGTCCTCGATCGAGGGCGGCTTGAGCACCGTGGACGGTTTCCGCGTCGACCTGGGGCACGGCTGGATCCTGGTCCGCCTCTCGGGAACCGAGCCCAAGGTGCGCCTTACGGCCGAGGCCCGCAACCAGAGGGACCTGGAGGAGATCACCGAACTGGCCAGGGTAAAGGTCCGCAGGGCCTTGGGCTGAGCAGGCATTTAATAGCTGACAGCCAATTTCAATTCGAAGGATCAAAATGAAAGCGCTCATCCTGGCCGCCGGGGAAGGCACCCGCCTCAGACCGCTCACCACCAACACTCCCAAGCCGCTCCTTACCGTGGCCGGAAGGCCGTACCTGGCCCACCTGGTGCAGGCGCTTGGCGACGCGGGCATCAAGGAGCAGGTGATCCTGGTTGGCTGGAAGGCCAACCGGGTCAAGGAGTTCTTCGGCGACGGGCGGCAGATGGGCGTGGAGCTAAGCTACCTGGAGCAGAAGGAGCGCCTGGGCACCGCCAACGCCATCGGGGTGGCGGAAGGTGTCATGGACGGCGACTTCGTCTGCGTGAACGGGGACGTGGTCATGGCCCCGGAGGCGGTGGCCGAGATGGTCTCGGCGTTCCAGAAGGACCGCCGGCCGTTCATGGGTGCCGTCGAGGTCCCGGAGCCGCAGCGGTTCGGGGTCGTGCAGCACGACAACGGCAAGCTGGTCAGGATAATCGAGAAGCCGTCCGATCCCCCTTCGAAGCTCATCAACGGCGGTTTCTTCGGCCTGACCACCGAGGTTTTCGATCATATAAGGAGGACCGGGCGTTCGCCCCGCGGGGAGTACGAGTTCACCGACACCCTGAACATGATGGCCGCTGGAATGGACGTGGCCGTCCGAAAGATAAAGGGGGAGTGGATGGACGTCGGCTACCCCTGGGAGCTGCTGCGTGCCAACGAGTTCCTCATGGGCCGCCTGAAGCGCGATATCCGAGGGACGGTGGAAGAAGGAGCGGTGCTCAAGGGCGATGTCGTCGTCGAGGAGGGCGCCCTGGTCAGGAGCGGAAGCTACATCGAAGGGCCGGCGTACATCTCCAAGGGCTGCGACATCGGGCCGAACTGCTACATCCGGCCGTCCACCTGCCTTGGTGAAGGAGTGCGCATCGGAAGCTCGGTGGAGGTCAAGAACTCCATCGTGATGAAGAGGACGCATATTCCCCATCACAATTACGTTGGCGACAGCATAATCGGGGAAAGGTGCAACTTCGGCGCCGGGACCAAGGTGGCCAACCTGCGCTTTGACGACCGGACCGTCCGCGTGACGAACAAGGGGCAGATGCTCAGCAGCGGCCGGCGCAAGCTGGGAGTGGTCATGGGCGATGACGTTAAAACCGGCATCAACGCCATGATCGAGCCGGGAACGGTGATCTGGGAAGGCACCGTGGTGGGCATGGGCGCCCGGGCCCGCGGGAACATCGGGCCGAACAGCAAGGTGTTCTAAAGGTCGACGATAGGCAGCTGCATGCGCCGTCCGCGTCCGTCGTAAGCGCGCCAGCTGCCCTCGTCGTACGGCAGGCACGTGATTATATGGACATATCCGTAGCGGCGGAACAGCTCCAGGTCCTCACGGGAAGGCCGGTTGCTGTAGCCGGGATGGGAGTGCACCGTGCCGACCATCGAGTAGTCTATGGGCATCATGTGCATCATCAAGGTGGCGGAGTCCTCACCCTGCAGCGTGCCCGGGAGGAGCAATAGCTCCTCGATGACACCCTCTTCCGCCCTAAGCATGGCCACGAACTCGTTCGGCAGCGAATCGCGAGCGGCCTCGTTGATCATTTCCAAGAGGCCGCGATCGATGCCACGGACCTTCAGCATAGGGCCCCCATCAGCTTCTCCCTGGTCCTGGCGTAAAAACCTTTTCCGAAGCTGACGAAGCGCGCCCGGTCCGGAGCGGCCTTGAACTCCACCGTCTCGTTCCCGGCCATGAGCATCTCCTGCTGGCCGTCTACGACGACAACGCACTCCTTGGGGCGTACCACCTGCACGGTGATGCGGCTGCTGGCCGGGACCACCACCGGACGGGCGGAGAACTTGAACGGTGCCATGGGAACTATGACCAGAGCCTCCACCCGCGGATCGATCAGCGGGGCGCCCAGGCTCATGGCGTAGCACGTCGAACCGGTGGGAGTGGCTACGACGATACCGTCCGCCCTCACGTTCATGGCCATCTCCCCGTCCACGAACACCTGGAAGTGGCGGATCTTGGCCACGTGGGCGGTGTGCAGCACCGCCTCGTTCATGGCGTCCAGCATGCGCTTCCCGCCCACGGTGGTCTGCAGCTTTATTCGTTCCTCCAGTTCGTAATTGCCGCGGAGCACGTTATCGATGGCCTCCTCCAGCTCCTCTTCCGAGGCGACGGTCAGGAAACCCAGGTCACCGGCGTTGATCCCCAGTATCGGAGCCTTGTTGTGCTGCAACGCCCTGAGGATCGTGCCGTCGCCCCCGACGGTCACCATCATGTCCACGTCCATGTCCTCCAGGCACAGGCCCTTGGTCTTGAACCGTTCGGCCATCTCCATCTCCAGCAGCACCTCGTGCCCCTTGAGCAGGTCCAAGGTCCTCTTGGCCATGCGCGGGGCGTCGGGTATGTTCATGTTGACGCTCATCCCGAACCTCATAGCAGCCACCTCAGCAAGGCCACGTCCCCCGCGGCCAGGCAGTTGGCCCGGACCTCCAGGTCCAGGCCCATGTCTAGGACGTTTCCGTCAAGATCGTAAAGCTCCCCGCCCGCCTCCCGCAAGATAAGGGTGCTGGCGGCGATGTCCACCACCCTCAGCGCCCTCTGGTACACCTCGGAGTGCAGGTAGAATCCGTCAGCCAGTCCAGCCGCCACCAGGCACATTTCCAATGACGAGCACCCCATGGAACGGGTGCGCCGGGCCTTGCGCAGCACACCGTTGGCGGCAGCGGCCGAGAACTTCCCCAGATAGACGAAGAGGACCGAGCTGTCCGGGACGCACTTGCGGACGTGAATGGGCTTGCCGTTCCAGGTCGCCCCCATTCCTTTTTCAGCGTAGAACTGGTCCCCGGTCACCAGGTTCCGGACGATGCCGTGGGTGGCGTCGTTCATGCTCCTGGTGCATACGGCCAGGGAGACGCTGTAGAACGGAATTCCCATTAAGGCGTTGTAGGTTCCGTCCACCGGGTCCATGACCAGGGTCCTCTCGAACCCCCGGTCGATGAATCCGGCCTCCTCGCTCAGGACGTTCAAGGGAACGTTCCTCTCGTCCATCAAATTCAGGAGCAGGTCCTCGGCGGCCTGGTCGATGCGGCAGGTAGGCGTACCGTCGGCACCCATGCCCACCTCGGCAGCCCTCTCGCTGAAGGCGCACTCCTGGTCGATGCTGCCGGCCACCGAGGCGGCCAGCCATTCCAATGTTTCCCTCATCCCCCTGGATATTGGCGGGGGGTTATTCATAATTGCGCCAGCGAAAGACCATAGGAACGGTTTATACGGAACAAGCCGTTCCATTCACGCCCCACGTGGCAGAGGGATAGTTTGGGAGAGCAGGTCATCTCGTTGGCGGCAAAGGGAGAGATCGAGGAGATAGGCGGGAAGGCCCGCAACCTGATGGACCTGATGGCCGCAGGGTTCCCTGTGCCGGAGGGATGGGTGGTCAGCACCTCGGCCTACGAGCAGTTCCTGGACCGGAACGGTCTGCGGGGGCGCATCTCGGAAGCGCTCCAGGACCTGGACCTCAAGGACGCGGTGAAGGTGGTCCGCTGCGCCGAGAGCATCCGTGGTTGGATGATGGCCGGGGATCTGGATTCCGAGCTTGCGGAGAGGTTGCTCAAGGAGACCGCTATCTTCGGACCCTCCGGGCTGTGGGCGGTGCGCTCCTCGGCGATAGCTGAGGATCTTGAGCAAGCTTCCTTCGCCGGTCAGCAGGACACCTACCTGAACGTCACCCGTGAGAGGCTGGCGGAGAGCGTTAAAAAATGCTGGGCCTCCTACTGGAACGATAGGGCGATAGAGTACCGCCACGACAAGGGCGTAGGACATCTTGACGCGGGCATGGCAGTGGTCGTTCAGCGCATGGTGAACGCCGATTCCTCCGGGATCATGTTCACCTCCGACCCCATCACCGGCGATGAGAAGATCATGATCGAATCCAGCTGGGGCCTTGGCGAGTCCATAGCCTCCGGGCTGGTGACGCCGGACCGCTTCGTCTGTGACTCCAGCAACGGGGAGGTCAAGGAGTCCAAGATCAACAGCAAGACCCAGGCGATATTCCTTTCCCCGGAGGGGGAGAAGGCAGTGGACCTGCCCGAATCGGAACGCAACCGGCCGTCGCTGACCAAGGGGA
>DUJZ01000101.1 GCA_013329565.1 Methanomassiliicoccales archaeon | reverse complement strand
ACCTCCACGCGCTCCTCGCCCAGTGAGATGTTGGCATCGACGCGCACCGACTGCTCGTCCTGGGCCTCCAGGCCGCAGAGCGATCGCAGCTCGATGACCAGCTGATCGATGAACTCTCTCGCCTCCTCGGGGGACGTCAGGTCCGGAGCGGTCACTATCTCCACCAATGGAATTCCAGAACGGTTGTAGTCGACGAACGCTATCTCCTCCCCGGAGCGGCCGACCCTCCTTATTCGTCCTGGATCCTCCTCCAGGTGGACCCTCCAGATGCCTATGCGCCTTCCGTTCAGGTCGAAGTGGCCGTTCGTGCCCAGCGGCGATTCGTATTGGGTTATCTGGAAGTTCTTCGGCAGGTCCGGATAGAAGTAGGTCTTCCGGCTGAACCACACCCTTTCCTCGATCGCGCAATCTAGGAATCGCGCTATGCCCAGCCCGGTTTCCAACGCTTTGCGGTTGAGCGAGGGGCGTGACCCTGGATAACCAAGGCACACCGGGCACACGTTGTGGTTCGGTTCTGCGGACGTGGTAGGGCAGGAACAGAAAAGTTTGGACCTGGTCGGCAATTGGAAATGCATCTCCAGCCCGATCTTCATGGGGACACCTCCGGGAATCCGTATACGAACGTCCTCTCCCAGGCGGAGGCCGCCTCAAGCAGGTCAAGCTCCTTCCAGTGGTCGGCCACCAGCTGCATTCCTACTGGCAAGCCTTGAACGTAAGCGCAGGGAACGGAGATGTGAGGCATCCCAGTGAGGTTCGGAGGTACCGTAAGAAAGTCAGCCCCGTACATCTCCAAGGGCTTCATTCTGCCGATCTCCTCGAAGCGAGGGGCGACGAAGGGCATGGTCGGGGTGACGACCGCGTCGTGGTCCTTGAACACCGTGCGGTATTCCTCGATCAGCAGCTGGCGCACCGCCAGCGACTTGAGATAGTAACGGGAGCGGAAGCCGACCATGCGACAGAACGTTCCCAGCAGGATCCTCCTCTTCGCTTCGTCGCCAAAGCTTTCCGAGCGGACGCCGGTGAAGAAGTCGTTGAAGTGCTGGTTAAGCTCTTCCTCGCGGCGGCCGAAGCGCATGCCGCAGTAGCGGGCCAGGTTCGTGGACGCCTCCGAGGTCGCAAGAATGTAATAGGCGGGAAGGGCGTAGCGCAACGAAGGCATGGAGACCTCGTGGGCCTCAACACCCAGGTCCTTGAACTTGGACAGCGCCTCCTGGAAGGACGACCGGACGGCGGGGTCCAGGTTCTGCATCGCTTCCCTGGGGACCGCGAGAGAACGAGGCATCTTACCCTTGTCAGGCAAGGATGGCTGAACGCAGGACGTGGGATCCTTAGGGTCCGGACCGGCGATGGTCCTGAAGTGCTTGGCGATCAGAGATGCCGAACGGGAGAGAAGACCGACCTTGTCCAGCGAGTTGCCGTAATCTATCAGCCCGTAACGGGACACGCGGCCGTAGGTCGGCGTCAGCCCGACCACGCCACAGAACGAGGCAGGACCGGAGATGGAACCTCCTGTGGAAACACCAAGGGCGATATGACCGGGTATGAGGCAGGCCGCCGCTCCCGCGCCGCCGGACGAACCGCCGCAACTGCGCTCCAGGTCGAACGGGTTCAGTGGAACGCCGTGCGCCGAGTTCGTGCTGAACGTCCCGAAACCGAACTCGTCCATGGTGGTCTTTCCAACGAGCTGACCCCCGGCCTGCTTCATTTTACGAATGGAGGTGGCGTCGAACGGCGGACGGTATCCGTCCAGGACCGCCGAGCCAGCTCTTGCCTGGAAATCCTCAGCGCAAAGGTTGTCCTTGGCCGAGAAGTGGAACTTGGCATCGTCCAGTTCCTCCACTATCTCGGTGAACGCCAGGTGCTTGAGCTGGGCGTAACGGATGAGATCGTAAGTGGCGCTCAAGACAGTCTGGGCCCCCTTACGTAATCCTCATAGGTCCCCATCTGAGCCCTGAGCACCTGCGGATCGATGTCCTGGCCTGGTTCGTCCTCGCGAAGGACGTCGACCACCGGGATGGGGTTGAAGCTGTAGTCGTCGCCGGCAGGAGCCTCGTCCAAGATCGAGAAGCTATTCAGAATGTCGTCCAGGTCCTTGGCGTATCTCTCCATCTCCTCCTCGGTGAGGTTAAGCCTGGCCACCCTGGCCACCCGGGCTATGGTCTCTCGGTCCATGCTATCGACAACCGCGCCGCGTTGCGGCGTTGGAGGGTATATTTTCGCACATTGTCAAGGTTTCGCATACCAGGTGGGATTAATAACCTAGAACATACCCGAAGCGATGAAGTTCCAGCTGTTCACCGACGGAGGGTCCCGCGGAAACCCCGGGGACTCCGCCTACGCCTACATCATCCGCGATCAGGACGGGCACGAGATAGCATCCGGCTCCAATTATCTGGGGGTCATGACCAACAACGAGGCGGAGTACCACGGATTGCTGGCCGGACTGAAGGAACTGCTGAAGCTGGGGGCCACCGAGGTAGAGCTGTTCATGGACTCCGAGCTGGTGATCAAGCAGCTAAAGGGGCAGTACCGGGTCAAGGCACCGAACCTTGCGCCGCTAAACCGTGAGGCGGTGGACATTCTGACCAGAATGAAAACGGCCAAGGTCAACCACGTCCGTCGGGAACACGAGGTTATAATTAAAGCGGATGCCTTGGTCAACTGGACATTGGACCAGCACAACCTGGCGAGGCAGCTCCGGCGATAATGCATCTATACAATCTTATTGCAGCAAACGAATTATTATATACTAGATGCTAAGTCCACCGTTTGAGGCGTCAGGGGCCGGAGGCGATTTTCCTCCTATATTCAATCTCCCTTGTGATCCCCCATATCTTCCGGCCCTGAACCTCCTCAACGTTTTAATTCCTTGACCAGGTCCTGCATCTTTATCAGGGTCTGCTCGCCGCTGTTCATGTCTCGCAACGTTACGGAGCTGCTCTCCAGCTCCTTATCCCCGACGATCACGGCGAACCTGCTTGGCACGGTCGCGGCGTACTTCAGGCTCTTGCCGACCCCTCTTCTCATCAGGTCCACGTCGGCGGAGATGCCGGAACGGCGCAGCTGGGCCACTATCTCGAACGCCTTGTTCCGGACGCTGTCGCCCACGGGAACTACGAAGACGGTTATGCCCGCCCTGACGCATTGCACGCCCTCGGCCTGCAATGCCAACAGAGTGCGGTCAAAACCGATGGCGAAACCGGTGGAGAACACCTTCTCGCCGCCGAAAAGTTCCGAGAGCGAATATGAACCGCCTCCGCAGATCTGCTTCTCCGCTCCGAGCTTTGGCGCGTCCACCTCGAAGACCATGCCGGTGTAGTACGCCAATCCCCTGACCACGCCCAGGTCCACGCTCACGTTGCCGAACCCCATGGCCAGCAGTATGTCGCAAACCTGGCGGATGTAATCGCTCGCGGGGCCTTGGTGGGAATCCAGCACCGATATAGGCCCGGTGACCTGGGTGGTGGATATTATATCCTGGGCTACCTTGGCGTCCACGCCCGCCTGGGCCATCAGCTCCTCCGCCTCCGGATAGATCTTCTTGTCCAGCTTCTGCAGGATCGGCGAGGCCTGATCGCCGGAGACCCCGGCCTGGGCCAGCATCTCCCTCAGTATGCCGATGTGACCGACGCGGATGCGGTAGTCCTTGAGACCCGTCCGTTCCAGGATGGCCGCCGCCAGCCCTATGGCCTCGGCGTCCGTCTCCGGTGTAGCGTTCCCTATGATCTCCGCCCCGAACTGGAAGAACTCCCGGTAGCGTCCGGCCTGTGGCCTCTCGTAACGGAAGCATTGACCGAAGTAGAACATCTTCAGCGGGCGCGGAAGTGTCGTCAGATCGCTGACGAAGAATCGAACCACGGATGCCGTAAGCTCGGGTCTGAGGCAGATCTCGCGCCCACCCTTGTCCTGGAAGGCGTAGATCTC
>DUJZ01000006.1 GCA_013329565.1 Methanomassiliicoccales archaeon | reverse complement strand
GTTCACGGTCTCCAGGGACCTTTGGCCTTTGGGGGTGAGAGCGTAATCTCCACGTCCGCCCCTCTGGAAGACCATTCCTGTACCGGTTAGCCTCTGCAAATGGAACAGAAGGTTCCCCCCTCTCAGGTTGGTGAGCGACGACAGCTCGGTGAACGATCGCTGGGACCGGCTTAGCGCCTTCATTATCACCATGCGCTGCGGATTGGACAAAGGTTCCAGCAGGTCGCGGACGATGATATCTTCCGGCATGATGTCGATGCTGTCCCTGATCTCCTCCTTGCTGCGATACAACCGCAGCTGGCGCATCAGCTCGGCCTGGTCCTGAAAGAGCGAGCCGACCTCGCGGAAACATCCGTCGCACCTTCCCGTCACGGCCTGGGACTTGAGGGCTTCCAATTTGTCCGTTTGCCGGTCGAGGTCCTCCTCGGTCACCCGCGGCCGGTCAAGAAGGTCAAGGTTCTCATCCAGGAGATCCATGAACCTTTGCCGGCACTCCGGTCGCATATCGCATCTCTTGGCCATCCCCGCGTCCAAACGTGTCTCTGCCTTCTTCCGGGCCTCGTCCCTCAGCAGATCGAACAGCTCCGGGCTTCTGGGATCAGAACCTTGCGATCTCTGCAGGAGGGTGGTTATGTAGCGAAGCTCCAGCCCCATCTCGTCCACCTTCTGCTTGAGATGAATGATCTCCTTGCTAACCACATCCTCTTTGGTCGGCATCTCTCACCGATGTATAATAATGACCAAGACGTATAAGTTTATGCACTTATATTTAGATAAACTGATGTTTATTTTAATAAGAGATCATAAAAAAAGAAATTGGGGGCGATGCCCCGTTAGTGCTTCAGGAGCCTGATGGCTTCGCGAACGGCTTCGTTGGCGTCATAGCCCCAGCCGTCTGCACCGATGCTCTTGGCAAAGTCCGCGGAGGTGGCACCGCCGCCAACCATGGTCTTTACCTTTCCCTTCATGCCGCCCTCGGCCAGCATCTTCTCGATCTCCTTCATGCCCGCCAGGGTGGGGGTCATCAGGGTGGAGGTCGCGACGATCTGGGCGCTCTCGTCCTTCGCCTTCTGCACGATGTCCTTCAGGGGCACATCGCGGCCAAGGTCGAAGATGGTGTTGCCAGCGCCGGTCAGCAGGGCCTTGACGATGTTCTTACCGATGTCGTGAACATCTCCCTCGACCACGCAGAGGACGATCTTACCGGCAGCTTCAGCGGAAGCGGTGTCCAACTTCGGCAGGGCCAGGTTCAATCCCTGGTACAGGGTCTGGGCGGACAGCAAGACCTGGGGCAGGAAGTACTCCTTCTTCTCGTACTTCTCGCCGACGATCTCCATCGCCTTGCTCAAGCCGTCGAAGATGATCTCCCTGGCGGTGACTCCAGCGTCAAGGAGCTTCTGGGTCTCTCCCTTGGCTTCCTTGATCCTCCCCTTAACCACTATGTCAATCAATGCGTCCATGTTTGTCATTATAGATTTCCTCCAAAGAAGTTTTCTGCGTCCAAATTTCAATCGAGACTAATAAACCCTTGGATGGATGGATGAGACATCCACACTATTTTCAATGGATGGAGTATACATCCATGCAATCGTGCCATGCACTATCGTTAAGGCCGTTTAATTTCCTTACATTCATGGATATTTGTAAATAAATTCACCACAGGACGCGCACCGGCCTTCGATCGTCCGGTCCTCGATTTCTGAATACGAAGGACAGAATTTGCTCAGGCGGGTGCCTTCGTAGACCACCTTCTCAGGCGCGTCCTTGGCCGCCCTGCTTATCACCAAAGCCCCGCAATTGGGACATAAGGTCTGATGCTCGTCGCCCTCCACCATTCCGCTGAGGTAAACGAAGCGCAGGCCGTGAGATGCGGCCACGGCCTTGGCGTCCCTCATCGCCCCCATCCCCGTGGATCGGACATGCGAGAGGCGGTGAGCGGGCATGAAGCGATACAGGTGCACGGGGACGTCCCTGCCAAGTTCTGCCGTCCATCTGAAGAATCCTTCGATCTCCTCCCTTGAGTCGTTCATACCCGGAATGATGAGGTAGGCCAGTTCAAGATGTTTTCCCTTTTCCTTGATCATATGGCAGGTGCGAAGCACCGGGGATAGCGTCCCTCCGCAGCTGTTCCGATAGAATTCGTCCGTGAACCCTTTGACGTCCACCTTGAAAACGTCCACCTCTTCGAGGAGCTCTGTCAACGGCTCCACCTCCACATAACCGTTGGAGTTCATCATGATGTATAGGCCCCGCCCTTTGGCCGATCTGGCGACATCGATGATGAACTCGCTCCAGACCACCGGCTCGTTGAAGGTGAAGGCGATGCCCTGCGCGCCTTTTTGCACAGCGAACGAGACGATCTCCTCCGGAGACGTCACCAGTTCAGCACGCCCCTCGGGCCCGGACGAGGCCAGGGCGGCGTTCTGACAGCAATCGCAATCGAGGTTGCAGCCGAAGGTGCCTATCGATAGGAGCTTGGAACCCGGCCGGTAATGGTAGATCGGTTTCTTCTCGATCTGATCTATCATCTGGGCGCACACGCGTCCGTAATTTAACGTGATAAGTCTCCCATCGAGAACGCCGCGTGCCCGGCACCTGCCTAACCGATCCTCAGAGATGACGCATTTGTGCGGGCACAGTCCACAAGCGATGCTGGTCCCTTCTGGAACACCCCACCTCGCCGGCCGAAATCCGCCTATTGACCGCAGATCAATAATCGTCATCCTCACTTTGGGATGCACCACAAACAGGGCACTTGTCTTGGTTCTTCTTCAAGATACATCCACAGACGATGCACTCCACCAATCCAATCCTCTGAATGATATAGGGGTTATGAAAGTAATTAATTTTCGGTCCGGATCATAAAATGGGGAAGGAACTCCTTCCTCGCACCGGCGACTGATCCATGCTCGCCACCGTGAGCGAGAGTCCCTCTTCCAGACCGAATCGCGGTGCGTAGCCGAGCATGCGGCGAGCCTTCCCGATGTCGGCCAGGGAATGCTTCACGTCTCCCTTTCTCTCGTCCAGATGCACGATCCCTCCCTCCTCTTTCCGACCGAGAGACCTGAGCACCAGGGACGCCAGCTGGTTCACCGTGACCTTTTCCTGATTCGCTACGTTGAACACCTCGCCGTGATGTTCCTCGTCCGTGGCGGCCAGAATGTTCGCCTGCACCACATCCTTGACGTACACGAAGTCCCGGGTCTGCTCTCCGTCCCCGAAGACCGTGAGCGGCTTGCCGGCCTTGGCCGCGGAGATGAATCGGGGGATGACCGCGGCGTAATCAGATGCCGGATCCTGCCTAGGACCATAAACATTGAAGTACCGCAGGCTGCAGGTCGGCAAGCGGTAGTTCAGCCAGAAGTTCCGGCAATACATCTCGCCGGTCATCTTGGTGACGGCGTACGGGGAGATGGGAGCGGGCAGGTCGTCCTCCCGCTTGATCTCGGAGGGGGCGTCGCCATAGACGGCGGAGGATGACGCGAACACCACCTTGCGCACCTTGGCGTCCCGGGCCTCCATGAGAACCCGGAGCGTACCGCACACGTTCACCTGGTTGCTGGACACCGGATCGTCGACGCTGCGCGGCACGGAGGCGATGGCCGCGTGGTGGAACACGTAATCGACGCCCTCCATCGCCCCCCGGACCTTGTCGGCGTCCCGTATGCTGCCTGTGATAAGCTCAACGTCCAACCCGTCCAGGTTGTTCCTCGTACCCGTGGTCAGGTCGTCCAGGACCAGCACCTCGTTCTCTTCGTGCAGGGCCTGGGCGATGTTGGATCCGATGAACCCGGCGCCACCGGTGATGAGCACCCTCTTGCTCTTGATGGTTCGCATGATGAACGTCATGGAAAAACAATGGACGCTATTGAACCTATGCCCGTCGGCGTCCCTTACCCTGGTCCCTGACCTTGCCCAGCCGGATGAGCCCGATGTCGCTGCAGCCGATGACCTGCGCCTCGCCCATGTCCAACTCCCTTAGGCCCGGGGAAAGCACATCTCCGGCCAGAAGGGTGCTTACGTCGTTCCCGGAGGCCAGGGGGCTGAAGGCCGGAAGGACGAGCACCTCCGCCTGCTGATGGTAAAGGAACGCCGGAAGCTTGACGTAACCGCCCACGCCGTCGAAGAGACGGGCGGATGGATGCTCGTGTCCCTGGATCAGCGGTCTTCCGGGATTGGCTATGTGACCGTGCGACAGGTGTATCCCGTCCACCACCACCTCGTCCACGAGATCCAGACCGAGGCTGGAGGTTATGGTGGCCAGATAGTTATCGTGATTGCCGCGGACCACGGTGACCTCAGCGATGGAACCGAGATGCTCCAGCATTCCCCGTACCTGCGACCACTCCTGGTCCAGGTTTCGGGAGAACTCGTGCTTGAGGTCGCCTAGCACCACGATCCGTTTCGGCGGATCTGCTTCGACCAGCTCGTCGATCCTCCGTTTGGACTCCCGGGCCTGGGCGCGGGGGAGCTGCATTCCCTCAAGTTCCAGGCTGGCCTCTATTCCCAGGTGCATGTCTCCGAGCACAAGGGCGCGGGACCGGAGGAGCATGGCGCAACGCCCGTTGAATATACGGATGTCGGGCGTCACGTCGATATGCTGCATGCTTCCCTGAAGGCAGCAGGTGGGATATCAATCCCTTGCACATTTTCGGAGCTGGGGACGATAGGATATTATACGGATGCTCCGCTGAAAGGGTGATGATCAGGCGCACCTTCCTTCTCCTTCCGGGCATCGGACAGCTGAAGGAGCGCAGGCTGTGGGAAACGGGCGTGCTCTCCTGGGAGGAGTTCTTCGACAGGAGTCATCTCGCCGGCATATCCGTCCAAAGGAAGGAGGCCCTGGACCAGGAGCTCGGCACGGCCAAGGACCTCTGGGACCGGGGACGCACGGAATACTTCACCAAACTCCTCCCGTCGGGACAGCATTGGCGCATGTACCGTCGTCTCAAGGAGGACACCGCCTACCTGGACATAGAGACGGACGGACTGGGACCTGGGGCCGTAATAACCATGGTGTCCGTGCACCGCAACGGAGGTACGACCACTTTGACCCGGGGGATGGACCTCAGCTCGGAGAATATGATCAGGGCCCTCTCCGGAGCGAAGATGCTGGTCACCTTCAACGGCGCCTCGTTCGACCTGCCGATGATCGAGAGGGCGTTCCCCTTCTCCGTTCCCAAGGTCCCCCATTACGATCTCCGGCACGCCTGCCCCAAAGTAGGTCTCCGTGGCGGGCTCAAGCAGGTCGAGGTGCTGCTCGGCTACCGCCGCCCGCAGGAGGTGGCATACGTCACCGGCGAGGAGGCGGTCTACCTCTGGCATCTTTGGGAGAGGAAGGGCAACGAGAACGCCCTCAGACTGCTACGCCGCTACAACCAGGAAGATACCAGGAACCTGGAGCCGTTGGCCGAGACGGTGTACGGGAGGCTTGAGGAGAGGTCGCTCACAGGGTGCGCCAGATGACCGGAGACGCTCAGGCCTTCATGGACCGTGCGAAGAGCCTCGCCGCCCGCGTCAAGCGAGCGAGGTCCGTAGCGATATTCTCGCACATCGACGCGGATGGCGTTTCATCCGCGGCCATAGCCTATCGCGCCGTGGAAAGGCTGGGAGTGGACCCCAAGGTCCATTTCCTGAAATCCCTGAACGAGAAGGAGATAAAGCTCATCAACTCCAGCAGCGAGGACCTGATATGGATCTGCGACCTGGGAGCTGGATCGTACAAGTCCATCGACCGGTCCCGGGCCATCATAACCGACCATCACCATATCTTCGGGAGCGGGCAATCCTTCCTGGAGTTCTTCGGGGGCATGGACAACATGCTCAACCCCGTGGAGTTCGGATTCGAAGGCTCCACCCACCTGAGCGGGGCGGGCTGCACATATTTCGTGGCCAGGGAACTCGATCCAGCGAACGTCGACCTGGCCTATCTGGCGATCGTCGGCGCGGTGGGCGATCTGCAGGATAGGAAAGCTCGAAGATTGGAGGGGCCCCTTCACACCTCCGTGATCGAGGACGCCTTGGGAACCGGGGTACTTCAGGTGGTGGAGGATGACCTGCCCTTCTTCGGCTGGGTCACCCGAACCGCGGTGGCCATGATCGCCTTCTCCAACGATCTCAGGGCCATAGGATGGGAGTGCACGTTCAGCGAAGTTAGCCAACTGTTCAAGAGCTATGGAGTGAACACGTTCCGCGGTCGACGTGACCTTTCCATCAAGGATGAGAACCTCAGCAAGTTCTACAGCTGGTCCGAACTGGAGAACGGAAGCCGGAACATACTCAAGGTCGCTCTGCGCAACTCGTTGCAGGACATGGGCAAGGACCCTGCCATACTGGACGGCATGCTGGGGGATGTCTACCTGTTCCCTTCATACCCCGTTGGCTCGGCCAGCCGGGAGGCCAAGGAGTTCGCCACCATGCTGAACGCTTCTGGCCGGTATCTTCGTTCAAAGAGCGAGGCCGGGCCGACGGGATCGATCGTCGAACAGCAGGCAGCGGATGGGGACGAACGGGGCGAAGGGTTCCAAGGCGAGCTGATCATCAAGGCCTGCCTGGACCCGGTATCGTTCTCCTCCGATGC
>DUJZ01000135.1 GCA_013329565.1 Methanomassiliicoccales archaeon | reverse complement strand
AAGGAGGAGGCCATGGCGATCTTGGACGAGCTGTCCCAGAAGCCCCCTCTGGTTCCCAAGGCCAAGCCCCCCGAGCGGATCGCGCCCCGGGTAACGGAGGAGGCGATACTCAACCTGATCTGCCCCCATTGCGATGCCGAGGTCCCTTACGGGCAGCTGAGGTGCTCGGGCTGCGGGGCGAAGGTGGACGACAGGTTCACCCTGGTCCGATCGACCAAGGATGGCCGAAGGGTGATGCCAAAAGAAGAGGTGGAGACGCACCGCATCAAGGAGTTCTCTATCTTTCTGACGGTGTTCAAGGTCGATTATGACGACCCCCTCAATTTCCTGACCGCTCATCGGGTCAGGTTCATGGGCGAGGAGAGGGTGGCCGTCACCGAGAGATCGTGGTTCGTATGGACAGGTTTCCTCGTTCTGGCCATCCTGTACATCATCTACGGCGCCATGTTATGGAGGATAGCCACGGTCCCCGACCCGCCGGCCATGGCCTTCATGGCTTTGGCCTTCATGATCCTGATCACGGTCTTCCCATTGACGGTGCTCTACCTCTATGTGGTCTTCCCTAACTTCCTGGGGAACACGATGGACTATCCGATCCTTGACGACTAATTTTCATTGCCCAAATCGGCGTTCACCGTTTTTCATGCGGATTTTTCTCAATTACATTTAAGCCAGGTCCCGGGAACGTATGTTTTTGGAGGTGTCACATGACGTATCTCATGGTGACGCGCTCTTGGAATAACGAACAATATGAGGTAGTGGCCAGGAAGGTGATCGAGGCCCGCGGGACCCGCCGAAGGGAGGCGCGATCATCAGCGGCCACGTGGACGCACGGCCGAACGGCGCCTGATGCGCGCATGGGTCAGGAAACCCGGATGGGCTCGTAAAGTACCTCACGGAACACGTTCCTGAGATGACCCGCCAGGCCATCCCGGTTATCCAGTTCTTCCCACCGGGTCCGGAACTACACAAGACGATGCACATCATGTCCCAGTAAGCCGTACGTCTCTGATGGCGAAATCAAAGCCATCGTTCTTCACATCAGCCACGGGGCCATTCTTTTCAAGCCCTCAGGAAATCGTCGCAGTAGAGCTTTTCTGCCTTCAAAAGCTCGCCAGCTTTTATGATCGCCATGAGCTCGGCGTCCTGCACGTCCACGATGGCCGCGCCGAGCCCGGCGCCCATGAGCATGGCCAGGAACGTCCGGTTCAGTATGCTTCTCTCCTTCGCCCCGTTGGAGACGTTGGATAGCCCCACGACCGTCCGCGGCGCGGGATCGTTCAATGTTTGGAATAACTGCATGGCCTTGATGACCTTCATGGCCTGGTCCTGAGCGGCCTTGATGGGCATGACCAAGGGGTCCAGGAGCAAACGGTCCGGCATGATCTCATGTTCCATGGCAGTGGTCATCATCAGCATGGCCATCTCCGCCCTGGACTCGGAGTCGTTCGGCACGCCGCGCTCGTCCATGGTCAGGCATATGACGTCCGCGTCATGCTCCCTGGCCAACGGGAACAGCGCCTGCATCTTATTGATCTCCGCCGTCGTGGAGTTGATGATCAGCTTGTTGCGGCAGGCCTTGACGCCAGCGGTCATCGTTTTTATGCCGGGAGTATCGATGCACAGCGGGAGATCGGAAACCTCCTGGACGGTGCGGACCAGCCACTCCATGGCCGCCGGGCCGTCGTCCCTTCCCGGACCGACGTTCAGGTCAAGCGCCTGCGCTCCGCACTCCATCTGCTGGACGGCGTGCTGCTGGATGAACTTCTCGTCCCTGGCGTCTATGGCCCGTCCGACCGCGGCGAACAGCCCATTTATCCTTTCGCTGATGACCAACATCTTCGGTTCGAGAGGCTATCGCCGCAGGCCGTTTTAAGCATTCCCGCCCTCCTCATCCGCCTGTTGGATGGAACTGTTCGTTCCAGCAACAGGGTCATATGGTCAGTCGTTCGCTGGTTCATATCTCCCATCGCTATCTTTAATAGGGAACGGGCAATATACCCCTGGCATACCATCCTTCGTGGTGTGCCCATCCCACTGAAGGAACTCACATGGTCAAGATCGAGCGGGCGGTCATCAGCGTCTCGGACAAGGATGGTATCGTTGACTTCTGCAAGGGGCTGAGCCAGCTGGGCGTGGAGCTGATATCCACCGGCGGCACGGCCAAGCTGCTCTCCTCCAACGGATTGAAGGTCATCGGGATCTCCGACCACACCGGCTCCCCGGAGATGATGGACGGACGCGTGAAGACCTTGCACCCGGCCATATTCGCTGGACTTTTGGCAAGAAGGGATTCCCCGGAGCACATGAGGCAGCTGAACGAGGCGGGTCTCAAGCGCATCGACATGGTGGTCGTCAATCTCTACCCGTTCCGGGAAACGGTGCTCAGCAAGGGCGACGATCTGGACGAGGTCATAGAGAACATCGACATCGGCGGTCCGTCAATGATCAGGGCGGCGGCCAAGAACTCCGATTCGGTGGCGGTCGTCACCGATCCGCGCCGTTACGCCGCTCTCCTGGAGGAGATGAAAGCGAACGGAGGGGAACTATCGAGACCGACGTTGCGCAAGCTGATGCTGGAAGCGTTCCGTTCCACCGCCTATTACGATTCACTGATCGCCTCCCACCTGGGCGGGGAGTTCGGGGACGGAGGTTTCCCGGACACCTACAGCATGGGGCTGGAGAAGCGCCAGGACCTTCGATACGGGGAGAACCCGCAGCAGACCGCAGCGTTCTACGTGGACCCGTTCGCCAAGGGCGTTTGCGTCTCCCGCTCCGAGCAGCTGCACGGTAAGGAACTGTCGTACAACAACATCCTGGACCTAGAATCGGCGTTGGAGCTGGTCCGCGAGTTCGAGAGGCCCACGGCCATCGTCATCAAGCACACCAATCCCTGCGGCGTCGCTTCCGCGGACACCATCTCCGAAGCGTTCGCCAGGTCCTACGCCGTGGACCCGATGGCAGCCTTCGGCTGCGTCATCGGCTTCAACCGGAAGGTGGATATTGCGACGGCGACGGACATCTCCCAGCGTGACGTGGACTGCGTCATCGCCCCTGATTATGACGCAGAAGCCCTGGAGATGTTGAAGAAAAAGAAGAACATCCGTTTGCTCAGGACGAACGCCCCGATCACTCTGGACACCGCTCCGGAATGGCGAATGAAGCGCATCAAGGGCGGTCTTCTGGTGCAGACCAACAAGTTCGTCCCGGTCACCGCTGCCGACCTAAAGGTCGTGACGACACGAGCCCCGACCGAGGAGGAGATACACGGCATGCTGTTCGCCAACAAGGTGTGCAAGCACGTGTGGTCCAACAGCATCATCCTCGCCAAGGGCGAGACAGTGGTCGGCATCGGCGCCGGACAGATGTCCCGCGTCGACTCGTCGATGATCGCCGCTCACAAAGCGGGAGAGAACGCCAGGGGAAGCGTGATGGCCTCCGACGCCTTCTTCCCCTTCCGGGACGGGATCGACACGGCGGCCAAGGCCGGCGTTACCGCAATCATCCAGCCTGGCGGTTCGATACGGGACCAGGAGTCAATTGACGCGGCGAACGAGCACGGCATGGCCATGGTGTTCACCGGCGTGAGGCTGTTCCGGCATTAAGGGTACCAACACGATTAAGCCGACGATCAATTGAGGGGCTTGGCCTTACGCCCATTGCCCTTGTGAAGATCATTTCCCTTATCAGCATAGGCATCCCTTGCCGCTCTATTCGCATGAAAAGACCTGATGCTCATTCCCATGAACAGTAGTCCCAACAATGTCAAGGGCGCCCAATCAAAAAGCAGATCGAAAGTATTGGGACGATAGACATGTTCGGGATATAACAATCCCATGATCATCATCCTCGCCCCCTCACCGAGCATCCAGCAACCGGCGGCCAATGACAGGTATGTCTTAGTATCTTTATGCATCCCCATGAGTTGTAATTAAAAATATGATGTATATATAATATATAGATTAAAATGATTAATTATTGATATATATAAGTAATTAGAATTTCGAGATATACATATGCGAAAGGCGTGAGCGGGAGCTTGCCATCATATTGAAAAAAATAAGGGAAAATCGTCAAGCGGTCCCGAACATATGTATTCACGCACCTAGGTCAATACATCAATGTCTTGATGCCCACCATTCCGAAGTTGTTGGTCACCATCAGGGTCACGCTATCCCCCGCAGTAAGCTGAACATCGCTAACCACCTTCCTTCCCCAGTAATAATTCATAGAGCCGGAATGATCTACGATCCAGGAGTAGTTGAGCACATATCCAGGTGGTATCTGGTCGGACAAAGAGGCGTCCAGTAAAAACGACATGTCATATCGGGAAAGGGTGTTGTTCCACAGAGGTAGGACGTCGATGGTTATTATGGCGGAGGGAGGAACGAAATTGACGTGGAAGCTGTTCAACAGCTCGGTGCTCAGTTCGATATTGATATTGCGGTCGACAAGGAAGACCGCACCTTTGTTGAATAAATTCTCTGAGGTCACATTGAGATAAATGTATTCAAGTTCGTCCATTTTTATTCCCGAGGTGAACGAATAGGTTTCCCCTATCAGGGAACCGCTTGGCCCTATGCGATACATGGTGCCGTTATAGAGAGGGTATCCATTTATCCAAATTGATTCGATGCTTGTTATCCCGGTGTGCAAACTCGATATCGTGAAGTTCATCGATTTCCAAGTGTTGCCGGAGGTGGTGTTGAGTTGTGGTCTCACGCCCAGGACGGTAACGTTCTCCAAAGCCCTCTTCTGCTCCAGCAATTGCTGGTCCTGTGTCGCTTCCTGTCTCTGGCTTATGAAAATGGCAAATGAGCTGGCGGCAATGACCACTATCAGGGTGATCATCAGTGCCCCCACTATCTCCGATACGCCTCCCCGATCTCCCCGCAGTCTTTTCATTCAATCAACACGATTGACAGGTCGGCCTTATTCTTGAGCAAAATAGTTCACCAGCGGAAAGGACAAGTAAATAGTGTAATAGGGGGAATTTACAATACCATCCATATCTTTAAGGAAATTGCTTTTCTCATACCTTCGTGGACGTCTCATTAGATATCGCTGGCCTAGAGCAAACCATCGGCAATATCCCCGGCGGGTCGATCGTGGTCATCAAGGGCGGCCCGGATCCGGTAAAGAGCTATCTCGCCCAGCTCATCGCCGCAGCCGCCGTGGTAAATGGTCATAGTGTGACCTACCTGAGCTCCTATGGTGGAGCGACGGCCAAGCTTTTGTTCTCAAATTACTTCCACGACGGGGCAGGCATCGATTTCCAGGCGACCAACGCACCCGAAATGTCATACATACATATTCAGCCCGATCGTATGCTGGTAATGGATAGTTTCTCCTTCATGGTAGCCACACGATCCATAGA
>DUJZ01000161.1 GCA_013329565.1 Methanomassiliicoccales archaeon | reverse complement strand
CCCCAAGGACCTGACGCGCATCATCATCGCCCACGATTTGCCCTATGCGGCACAGGCATCCCCGCACAACTGGAAGGACCTCATCGAGAAGTCCAAGAAGGGAATCGACACCCCAGGACCGGCCTTCATAAACGTCATCTCCCCTTGCCCCCGCGGCTGGAGACACGACGGTTCGCAGACCATCGCGATATCCAAGCTGGCCGTGGAGACCTGCATCTGGCCTCTGTACGAGTACGAGAACGGCGATTGGAGGCTTACCGGAGAGTCGCTGCGCATCGCCGAAGGTTCCAGGGAAAAGAAGCCGGTGTCGGACTGGCTGAGCTCCCAGGGTCGCTTCAAGCACCTGATGAAGGGCAAGTTCACCGGAGTCGCGGACGAGATCCAGGCCAACGTGGACAAGAAGTGGGAGTCCCTCATAAAGCTCTGCAAGATGTGAGCGAAACCTTTTCCCTTTCCCCTTATTTTATTATTCCTTATCCTGCGAGCTGACGCACCTTATCCCGAAGAAGCGTTCCATTGCCGCCTGCATGTCCTTCTTGCAAACGGCATGGAAAGGATCGCATCCCTCCGGACTTTCCAGATAGACGTAATCGGGGCATATCTCCCGGCATATCTGAGAGATGTTGTCGATGTCCGACAGGTTCTCCCGGACCAGGGTGACGTGCATACGGAAGGAGCCATCAAAGTTCTCCCTCGCTCTCCTGATCCCTTCCAGGACGTCCTGGAAGCGTATCGAAGGGTGAGGTCGGTTGACGGTTCGGAACATCTCCTCGCTTGCCGCGTCCAACTTGGCGATTATTATGTCGAAGGCGTCCAGCTGCTCCAGCACCTCGGGATCGCCCAGCAGGGTGCTGTTGGTGAACAGCGCTATCTTCTTATCGGAACCTTCTCGCAACCTTCGTGCCATCTGGAAGATGTTCCTGGCCAGAAGCGCCTCCCCGGTACCCTTGAACACGACCGCCTCGCACTCCTCGCGGTGCAGGCATTCCCCGATCTGCTCCAGAATCGAGGCGTCGTCGATGAAGTCCGATCTTTCCAAAAGAACGATGCCGCCGCATCCCAACGGGCAATAAACGCAGTTTAGGTTGCAGACCTTGGGCGAGCGGCTGATCGGATCGACCGCCACCACCCTTCCCAAGCCCAGGGACTTGATCGGCCCGTAAACGATTCTCATAAGCTTTCTCAGCCGTCACTAGGGCAGGATATAGCACATAAATGTTTGCGAGAGCCTACTCGGTACTGTCCAGGAACTCGTTCCACAGCTGGAGGGTCTCCTTGGCCTCTTCCTCGTCGACCTTCTGGATGGCGAACCCGGCATGGATTATGACGTACTCTCCGACCTTCGCGTCCACCATGGACACGTTCGTTTTTCTTATCGCGCCACCGAAGTCCACCTCGGCCTCATCGCCGACGATGGACAAGATCTTGGCTGGCATGGCAAGGCACATGATGTTCACCCGGACATTATCTTCAAGATGGCCTCGGCCGGCTGACCGTCGCACTCCTTCAGGGCTTGAACGGCCTTCTCCTTGGATGCACCGGTCTGGGACATCACCAACTGGATGTCCTCTTCCGGTATCCCGGGGTCTTCCTGCTTGGCCACCTGACGGGGACGAATCTCGGGTTCTCCGACCACCTGGTAGGTCTTCTGGCCCTGCATGGTCACGCAGGTGACCGCCGCGTCCTTGATGACGTACTCCTTGTCAGCGGTCCGGATCACGACCTCCTCCACGCCCTGCATCTCCTCCTGGGAAATGCCCATGCGCTTCATGGCCTGCTTCATCTGGCGCGGATTGACGCCCCTACCCATTCCTGGCATCATGAGATCGTTCGACGGATTATTCCTGCCGGTATAAAAACAGTTGGGATTTTTAAAGCGTCCCTCAGAACAAGGTGGCCTGCTGCATGCGCTGCGGAACGACCATATCAGGATGGTCGGCGCGGGAATCGTTGACCATGTCGGAAACGGGATAGGCGTCGATGCTCGAGGCGGGCAGCGGCTGGAAGATCTCGGATAGCTCGTCTGCGGAGAGCACTTCCTTGGACGCCCACTCCGCTTCCCTCTCCCGGCGCAAGATCACCGGCATGCGGTCGTGGATCGGCGATATCGCTTCGTTCGCCGCGGTGGTGAGGATGGAGAAGGTCACCAGGTCCTCGCCCTCCTTGGACCAGGTGTCGTAGATGCCGGCCATGGCGAAGTACTCCTGGTCCTTGACCCGGATGTGATAAGGCCGCTTCCTGGTTCCCTGTTTCTGCCATTCGTAGAAACCTGTCGCAGGGACCAGGCATCTCTGGCGATTCAACAGGGGTTTGAACATCGGTTTTTCCATCGCGGATTCGGAACGGACGTTGATGAGCTTCAGGCCGAACTCCTCCCCCTTGGCCCAGTGCGGAACGAGGCCCCACCGCATCCACTTGACGCTCTTGGACTCCCCGTTCACGATGATCGGCACATGCTGGAAGGGGGCGATGTTGTAACGGGGCTTCAGCTCCGGCACCTCGGGCACCCCGAAGCGGGTTGAAAATCCGTAGACAAGGCCGAGGGAGAAGCGGCCGCACATGTGTGAACATTGAATACAGAACGGAAAAAGGTTTAGGAAGGGGTTTCGAAGGGATTTGTGAGATCACATCATAGTACGCGGAGGTACCGCTGTATCTCCCAGTCGGTGACATACTTGCGGTAATCGTCCCACTCCAACCTCTTTATGTGCAGGTAGTGGTTGAAGATGTGCTCGCCCAATGCCTCCTTCATGACCTTGCTCTCCGCTAGCACGTCAAGCGCGTCCCCGAGGTTCATGGGCAGGTCCACGATCTTGTGCTTGCGGCGCTCCTCTGGGGACATGTGATAGATGTCCTTCTCGATGGGGTCGCCGGGATCCAGCTTGTTCTTAATGCCGTCCAGACCGGCCGCCAGCATCACGGCGAACTGCAGGTACGGGTTTCCGGCCGGATCGGGGTTCCTCTGCTCAACCCTGGTGCGCATTGCACGGCCGGCGGGCACCCTGAGCAGGGCGCTGCGGTTCATGTTGGCCCAGGATATGTAGCATGGCGCTTCGAAACCGGGCACCAGCCTCTTGTAGGAGTTGACGTGAGAGGCCAGGATGGCGCAGTTCTCCCTGGCGTGAGCTAGCAACCCGCCCATGTAGTTCATGGCCATATCGCTCAATCCCCATTTTCCGTCCGGGTCGTAGAAGGCGTTCTTATCCTTGTTGGACAGGGACATGTGCACGTGCATGCCGGACCCGTTCTCACCGAAGAGGGGCTTGGGCATGAAGCTGGCGAAAAGCCCGTGCTTCATTGCTATGGACTTGACGCCGAACTTCAGGGTGAGCATGCGGTCCGCCATGGTCAGGGCGTTCTGGTAGCGCAGGTCGATCTCCAGTTGTCCCGGAGCGACCTCATGGTGCGCCGCCTCCATGTCGTAACCCAGCTCGTCGAAGGCCAGTACCATCTCCTTCCTGGCGATCTCGCCCTTGTCCTGGGGCATCAGATCGAAGTATCCGCCAGCATCGGACGGGATGGGAACGGGAACGCCGTTCTGCATGGGGAACATGAAGAACTCGAACTCCGGACCCACGTTGAAGTCGTAGCCCATCTCCTTGACCTTGTCCACCATCTTCTCCAGGGCCCAGCGGGGATCGCCCTTGAACCGGTTGCCGCTGTGGTCGGATATGGTGCACATGAAGCGGGCGGTCTTGACCCCGGAGTCTATCCAGGGGTAGATCTGGAAGGAATCCAGGATGGGGTTGGCCCTCATGTCGGATTCCTCGATGGTCGCGTACCCCAATATCGAGGAGCCGTCAAGGAACACACCGTCGTCGATGACGCTCTCCACCCGGGTGGTGGGGATGGACACGCTCTTCACTGTGCCCAGTATGTCCGAGAACTGCATCTCGATGAACTTGACGTTCTCCTTCTTCACCTTCTTTAAGATGTCCTCTTTCATCTCATCGAAGTTCTTGTTGGTAGGCATTGGGAAGGGGTTACTACAAAGTATATTAAATAACTTTCTAGGCAACAAATGTGCATCTATTGATTGACTATCAATACATTTGTACAGTTTTTAATA
This sequence comes from Methanomassiliicoccales archaeon, assembly GCA_013329565.1. Lineage (GTDB taxonomy): Archaea > Thermoplasmatota > Thermoplasmata > Methanomassiliicoccales > UBA472 > UBA472 > UBA472 sp8940u. Next base: position 4,229 of record DUJZ01000161.1, on the reverse strand, counting down.
ATGTTACTATACAAATGCATATAATTTTGATATCATTACCTCGTTATGAGCAGACGAGATATCTCAGCAAGCAGGACGGATGGCTCTATCTGCACTGAGGTGCCGCCGCTGGCGAAGTTGGGCTTACCGCCTCCCCTTCCGCCATGCTGGGACAGGACCGAGTTCAGAAGCGAAACGCAATCCAGCTTGACGTCCGCTGAACATGCTAGAACCAGGAAGGTCTTGTCGTCCTGGCACACGAGGGCTGCTATGGAGTTACCGTCGGCCACCATCTCGTTCGCCTTCTCCATCACCAGCTTACGGTCCAGGCCGGTGAAGGAGCCTGAGTAGAACTTCCATTCGCCCAGCTTCTCGGGCTGTAGTGACGATAGCGCCAACTTCCCGTAGGTCTTCAGGGCCTCCCTCGCTTTCGTCAGCTCCCGGTCCCGGTTGTCGAAGGCGGTGAGGCTGTCCTGAGGCAGCGCGCCCATCCGTTCGGCCAGCATCAGGGAGCGTACGGAGTGGTCCACTGCCGTTCGGACGGCTTCCGGACCGACCTGGAACTCGATCTCCCAATCACCCGCGGGCTTGGCCGAGGTGAACTTGCTGACCAGCAGCATCCCGACCTCCATGGCATTCTTCAAGTGCACGCCGGCGCAAGCGGCGCTATCATGCTCGCCGATGCTCACCACTCGGACCATCCTATCGCTGATTCGATCCAGCTTAACACGCGGACCGCCCTCGCCAATGTTCTCACGGTTAACATGCTGGCAGGTGACCTCGGCTCCGGCGGCAATGATGTCGTTCACCTCGTGCACGGCGTCCCTCACCATATCCCAGTCCAGGTGTCCTTTGACGATGAGCACCTTCTTCTCCTTGGACAGGGAGATCTTGACCAGTTCCATCTCCGTGCGCCGGGACAGGGACGAGAAGAGCAGATGCTCGCCGGTATGCGCTTTCATCAGGCCGTAGCGGTTCTCCCAGTCCAGAACGCCTTTGACCTGCGATCCGACCGTGAGGTTGTGACGGGGTATCTGGTGGGATATCTCCTCCTTTCCTTTGATGCCTGTCACCTCAAGCCCGTCCAATGTCCCTCGGTCCCGCTCCTGCCCTCCGCCGCCTGGATAGAAGGCGGTTCTGTCGAGGACAACCCAATCCCCTTCCACCTTGGTGACGGTGGCGGTGAACTCTCTAAGGTAGGGGTCGTCCTCGTAAAGCTTGACGGTCATGATCTGTGGATGGTTTAATTCGTGTAAATAGTCCACGCCGAGTTTATAAGGAATGAATTAGACAATTGCGCACCTCATTCATACTCTTGAAAGACATATATCTAAGGAGGCCGTTCTTGAAACAGGCAGCGGGGCGTTAATCATGCTCGACGAATTGGACAAAAGGATCATCGAGGAGTTGTGCAAATCCAGCCAGGGATCGTCAAGGGCCATAGCGAAGAGGCTGGGCATACATCCCACCACCCTGATCCAGCGCGTGCGCAACCTGGAGAGCCACAACGTGATCCGCGGTTACCGCGCGAACGTGGACTACATGAAGCTGGGCTACGAGTTCATGGCCATAGTGCACATCTATGTCGAGGGGGACCTGATAACCGTCCAGCAGTCGATCAAGGAGCTCAAGAACGTGGTGGCCGTGCTCGATGTTACGGGCGAATGCGATTCCATCGCCTGGGTGGCCTGCCGCTCCCGCGAGGAGTTCAGCCAGGTGGTCAAGTCCATGCTGACCATAAAGGGCGTNNGTCCACCTTCCTTTATATATCTTGGCAGTTTGAACGATAAACTGCATTTTTACTGCCATTAATGACCATTTTGCCATTTCCTCAGTAGATAAGAATTTAATAGGGCATCCACGTTACTCCGGCTTACCGACCATATCCAACCAGAGGAATGGAAATGTTAAGGACACACCATTGCGGACAACTGACGAAAGGGGACCTTGGCAAGAGAGCTACCCTCGCCGGTTGGGTAAGGTTCTACAGGGACCATGGAGGAGTTCTGTTCTACGATATCGCGGACTCCCATGGGAGCACCCAGGCGGTGTTCGACCCTGAGGCCTCCAACAGCGGGGACTTGGACCGGTTGGAGAAAATCTTGAATAATATCGGTCGCGAGTTCGTCGTGACCGTCACTGGCACCGTTCGGGACAGGGTGGATGGAACCACCGACGCCCGCAACCCCACTGGGGAGATCGAGCTGCTAATCGAGGACGTCGACATCATCAGCCGCTCCAAGCCCATCCCGTTCGAGGTGGCCGAGCAGAAGAACTCCATGCTGCCCGGGGAGGACCTCCGGCTGAAGTACCGTTACCTTGACCTTCGGAGAAAGGAAATGAACGCCAACCTCAGGTTCCGTTCCAAGCTGATCTCCTCGGCCCGCCGATATCTGGAAACGCAGGGGTTCATAGAAGTGGAGACGCCAATGCTGACCCGCAGCAGCAAGGAGGGGGCCAGGGACTTCCTGGTTCCGTCCCGGACCATGCCGGGACAGTTCTACGCCCTGCCGCAGTCGCCGCAGCTCTACAAGCAGATGCTGATGGTCGGCGGCGTCGAGCGTTACTTCCAGGTCGCCCGCTGCTTCCGCGACGAGGACAGCCGGGCCGACCGGCAGCCGGAGTTCACGCAACTGGACATGGAGATGTCCTTCGTGGAGATGGAGGACATCCTTAGCATGGTGGAAGGCATGTACGCCTTCGTCTGGAAGGAGATGTTCAACGAAACCCTACGGACGCCATTTCCGCGCCTAGACCTGAAGGACGCTCTGGCCAAGTACGGCACCGACGCTCCGGACGTCCGATTCGGACTGGAGATGGAGGAAGTGACCGACCTGGTGAAAGATGCTCCCTACGAGATATTCCAGAAGATCCTTTCCAAGGGAGGCGTGGTCACCTGCATCAACCTCAAGGCGTCTCTGATCAAGGAGCAGGACACCGACGGTTCCGTCGGACGCAAACAGGTCGATCGCCTCATCGAATGGGCCAAGTCCCAGGGCATGGGCGGCCTCACCTGGATGCGCATGACCTCCGAAGGTTTGAGCTCCAACATCGTGAAGTACTTCCCCGAAGGGATGCGCCAGGAGATCGCCAAGCGCACCGACGCCCAGCTCGGGGACCTTCTGCTGTTCCTGGCAGGTCCGCGGGAAAACGTGCTCAAGGCCGGTGGACAGCTGCGCTTGAAGCTGGCCAAGGACCTCGGGCTCTTAGAAGGCAGGGGACACCAGTTCGTCTGGCTGGTATCATGTCCGCTGTTCCAGAAGGACCCGGCGACCGGTGGATTGACATCGTTCCACCACCCCTTCGTCAGGCCGGTCGGTGACGTTATTCCGGAAGGCAAGGAATGCTCCAAGGGCATGGGCCACTCGTACGACCTGGTCTTCGACGGCAGCGAGATCGGCTCCGGTTCCTTGAGGAATCACGACCCGGAGATGCAGCGCAAGGTCTTCGGAATACTGGGAATGGACGAATCGACGATAAAGAAGGAGTTCGACTTCTTCCTCGAGGCGTTGGAGTTCGGGGCTCCGCCCCATGGGGGCATCGGCATGGGCATGGACCGCCTGTGCGCCATGCTCCTGGGCTGTGAGAGCATCCGCGACGTCATAGCGTTCCCCAAGAACAAGAAGTTCCAGTCCCTGGTGGACGGCGCGCCCACCAAGGTGGAGGAGGCCAAGCTCTCCGAGCTGCAGCTGCTCTGCCTGGCCGACGAGGACGAGGAGAACTAAACCCTTTTTTCCATTTCCTTTCTTACCTCTTCCACGACCTCTTTTGAAGAGTAACGCCCTTTGCTCTCCTTCATCACGTGGCCGATGACCGTGTTGGCCGCCTTGGGGTTCTTGCGATAGTCGGCCAGCACTTCCGGATGGGCGTCCACGAAGTCCGATATCAACTTCGCCAGATCGTCACCACCTTCGGCGGCCACCTCTTGCTGCACGCCTGCCAGCGACAGTATCCGGCGCTTCGCCTCGTTATCGTTGATACGTCCGTCAGAATCGTCCTTCACGATCTGGACGAGCTCAGGCCACTTTGCCCGGTCCTTCAGCACCGCCCAGTTACCCGATATCGGACCGGTCGTCCAGGACACCGCCTTCTCCGGCGGAACGTGAAGACACAGCTCTTCGAAGAGGTCCGTGAGCGTAATGGACGTCAGCACCAGCTGTTTGGCCGTCGCCTCGCCAATGCCGAACGATGAAACGAGGCGCTTAGCGCGCACCAGCGGCGTCTCCTTCAGGTCCAGGTTCCTGGCCATC
>DUJZ01000022.1 GCA_013329565.1 Methanomassiliicoccales archaeon | reverse complement strand
TCGGTGCTGGACTGTCGCGCCCGGTGGCCAAGCTCACGCCGATCGGAGTGATGAAGGGTTAGAGGTCGCTCAGCGTTCGGATGGCCGCCTTCTCCACCCTTTCCACGTGCCTTTCCGGACAGGACACCATCACCGCCCAGTCGTGCACCCCGCGGGACTGCAGCGCCTTGCTGATGGGGCTCAATCTGGTCAACGGTCGCACCCTTTCCCCGTTGAGTATCGGCACCTCCGTCTTCCCTTTGCGCACCTCGCCGGTGATGAGCTGCCTTGACGGCACGTCCAGGATGACCTCGGACCGATCCACGCCGGCCCGGTCGGCTATCATCGATTCGACCGTCTTGCGGCGGCGGTACTCGGTTATCGGCAGCAGCCTCTCAGCGTCCTCCTCGCTCATGTCCGGGACGNNCTCGGCGTCCTCCTCGGTCATGTCCGGGACGTACACGGAGAAGGCGCGCTTGTACAGCTGGCGGTAGCGGAGAAGGGTGACGATGCGCTTGGGACCGCCGCCCTGCGCGATCAACCGTTCCACGAGGGAGGCGTCGCTCTCCCTCTGCAATCCGTCAGCGATGGAATCGTCCGCCGCCTCCACCGCCTTGCAGAGCATCATCTCCGCGATGCGCACGGTCTTGTGGAAGTACACCGAGGTGTACATCAACGCTCGAGCGACCATCAGCCCCTCGGCGGCCACCATGCCGTTCTTTCTAACCACGATGTCGCCGTGGTGCAAGGCGATGGTGTGAATGAGGCGGTCGATGTCGATGGTGCCGTGGGCCACGCCGGTATAATGCGCGTCCCTCAGCAGGTAGTCCATCTGGTCAGCGTCCACCGGCCCGTGCAGCATCTGGTTCAGGTAATCATGGGAGTTGAAATGGGATTGCCCGCTGGTCTCGGTTATCATGCTCTGCCCGCGGCGGGCCTTGTGCCCCGGGGAGACGATGATGTCCGATACCGCCTCGGAGGAGATGCCGTTCCGCTCCAGCAGTTCGGATATGGTGCCGATGCAGCCGATGAGGTCCCCCTCATCATCCCTGAAGACGCTTCTGCGGCCATCGATGAGCGCCGCCCCGATCTCCATGTGGTCCAGGGAGAAGCGGTTCTCCAGCACTTCCTCCAGAGTATGAGAGAACGGAGCATGGCCCAGATCATGCAGCAAGGCTGACGCCAACGCCTGATCTCGGTCCTCCTTGCCAAGCTCCAACGCGTCGCACATCAGGTCGGCCACGTGGTACGTACCGAGGGAATGCTCGAAGCGGGTGTGGTTGGCGCCAGGGAAAACGAGATGTGCCAGGCCGAGCTGCTTCACCCCGTGCAGCCGCTGCATCTCGGGGCGGTGCAATATCTCCAGAAAGGCGCCGTCCACCTTGACGCTGCCGTGCACGCTGTCGTGTATTATCTTCTGCCCGGACATGAAAAAATGAGCTGGGGCCCCGGGATGGGGGCCAGGGGCTTACTGGTAGCCGCCCTTTATCTTCTTACGGTCGATGTGGATGCCGTTGGGCGCGACGACGATGAAGTTGTTGCCGATGGCGGCCACGTCCCCGTTGGTGTCCCTGGCCACCGACTTCAGTTCGTTGGTGATGCGCTTCAGGGTGTTCTGGTCATTGGCGATCGGCGAATAATCGATCATGAGGATGTTGCCCTGGTACACCGGCTGGGTTATCGGACCCACGTCCTCGTAGCGATAGATCTCGGCAATCTTGATGCCTCCGGCGGAGACGGAGCTCTCCTCCTGGAAGTACAACGCCCCAAGATCGATGTACTGGTCGGTCTCCACGCTCTTGACGTCTTCCTTCCCCTTTCCCAGCGGTTTCTTGAGAATCGGCATTGCATCCCTCGGTTGCCTGAGCTATGGCATCTAATCAATATTAATCTATCTGAATCGCACCCCAGCTAGCGAACGACCGCTCACCTTTCATCGTACTTCCAGATCTTGTCGCCCACGAAGTGCAGGTTCTTGATGACCTTCCCTGGGGCCTTGGCGGACATGACCTCGGCGGACGCTAGAGCTTTCCCTATCGCCAGGGGCCGCTTGTGCGTGACGTCCCTGATCCAGACCAGGTCCCCCTCCTTTATGTCCGGGTCGACCTCCACTATTCCCGGGGCCATGACATCCGCTCCGTTGGTCACGTAGGGCACGGCGCCCATGTCCACCGAGACGAAGCTCTTGGTGGCCTTGTGCTTCAGCAGCCCGCGTATGGTCGGGAACGGACGGCCGTCGACCATCAGACCCTCGATGACGTTGTTGATGATGATCAGCTCGCATTCCGGGCCCTCCGCGGTGTCCACCGTGTCCTTGGGCCCGATGATGTCCACGCCGGTGGCCGAACGCAACGTCTCCGTCAGTGCCTTCAGCTCCTTCTCCCGGAGCCGTTTGCGCTTCCTCACCCTGATCTCGCTCACGCCTGTCCATATGATCATGATGCCAATTAACTTTACGCCCTGATCACCGTGAAGGGACTGGCAGTGGCATAGGTTCATAAATCATCATGCTCCTGCGTTTCTGCATGAAGCTGCCCCTGGTGGCCACCCGCTTGATCATCGTCGCCTTCAAGCTGATGGTGGCGGCGATAGTTGTTCTGAGCATACTCCCGCTCCTCACGGGCGGCATAGGCCTCGATTTAGAAGGTGAAGACGATGGTGAAATGACCCTCGAGGACAGCACCATCCGCGTTCAGATGCCGATAACCGTCCGCAACGATGGTTTCTTCGACATCAACGACCTGCAGGTGTCCTTCATCTTCATGGATGAGAACGGGACCTTGCTGGCGGAGAGCGAAGGAGAGCAGATGGACATACCCGCCGGAGAGGAGACCGAGGTCTCCATCGAGCTGGCCCTGGACCTTCTCGACCTGGACCAGCAGGTCCGTTCTGACCTCATATTCAACGGTACTGAGATGATGTTCGACGCGAAGATCTCCGCGAAGTACACCCTGGACATGGTGCAGCTGAGCGTCGAGGCGGGCGGCGACATGGGATGGGGGCCGTTCATCAATGACCTGCAGGTCGATGAATGGAACGCCCAGGCCACGGCGGAGGGGGACGATCGTTTCGTTAGCGTGCCGTTCTCCCTCCGGGCTGACGAGGTGTTCAATGGGCTTCAGACGATGACCGTCACCGAGTATAGGGACGAGAACGGGTACACCAGCAATGTGAGCCAATCCGTTCATCTGTCCCAACAGGTGAACGAGATGGCGAAGATCCCTCTCTCCCAGGAGGCTTACGACCGTTTGCTGAACGGGACCGCCAACGCCACCGTCCGCACCACCCTGTACGTCCTGGACTGCTCGACCTATGACGAAGGATATCTGAACCTGGGAGGGGGCGGAGGAGGAGATCCCATATGGAACCTGCAGCTGCAGATGGGCAGCTCGAACCTGCAGGGCATGGGCGGTTCGTACTTTGTTTCCATCCCGTTCAGCTTCCAGACCGATCCCGCATACCAGGGACAGCTCGCCGATGCTTTCGTCGAATACTCGGACTCCCACGGATTCCATACCAACGTGAACCAGATGGTGAACCTGCAGGAGAACGGCTGGGCAGAGGTTCAGATCTGGCTTTCCCCGGAAGCCTACGATACCGTATACAACGGCAACGAGATGGTCCACGTAAAGGTCACCATGACCTATGAGCACTGGACCGGCATCAGCGAGCAGGATTACAGCGAACCCTGGGGGGTGAGCCCATGAACATCGGTGAGTTCGACAGGAAGCACTTCTCCCCTGTAAATGGGGGCATCACCGCCACGGTGCACGCCCTGAAGTATCTGGCCATCCCGTACATACTGTTCACCGTAGGACTGATGGCGCTCGCCGGCCTGGACGGGCCGCAACGGGTGGCCGACCTTTTGAGGGAGATGCAGACCCTGGTGCTCATCTTCGGTATCGTCCTCACGGCCCTGGGATTCTTCAAGGGAGCGTACCCGAAAGGAAGCTACTCGCGCTTCCTGTTCGGCATCACCGCCTCCGTGCTGGTGATCGTCTACGTCTTCTCGCTGTTGCTGGACGGCCGCACCGAGGAGGTCATCGCCCGGGAGGCATTCGAGCTGGACCTGTACCAGATCTTCGTACTGTTCTTCTTCCCGGCCCTGCTGGCGGTGCTGATGCAGTTCGGCGAGTTCGCCGATCATCGCCGCCCGTTCCTGGAAAAGGAAGGTACGATCGCGGTAAAAGAGAGGGAGGACCCCAAGGACCGCCGCTTCTATCATGACTTCCGGTTGAGGTATGGTTCGTTGTACAACGGGCTCAAGCTGGCCAGGAGCACGCTGATCGGGTTCGTGATCATACCCCTGATCATAGTGATCCTCATGAAGGCGGGGTTCTCCTCCCTGAACGTGGAGGAGGTGGACTCCATGATGTCCAATCTGGACGACATCTCCGCCTACATGGTGATGCTCGGCGTCCCCATGGCCGCCCTGGCCTTCTTCAAGGGGTTCTATCCCAAAGGCTCGCTCTCCAGATCCATTCCGGCCGTGATAATGGTCCTGATCACCCTGTACTGGATATGGGTGATCGGCCTGGGAGGCAAGTTCATCTTCGATTCGATAGAGGAGATCTCGCTCGAACTGGACTTCTCCAAGCTGCTCCTGCTCATAATGGTCGGCACCGCCCTGTGGATCGTCTACTACGTACTGGAGCTGCTGCTCTACCGTCCGGAGTGGAAGGATGCCGGCTTCCCCAAGGACCTGCCCGAAGAGCGCAAGGCCCGCAAGGAGGCGCAGCGGAAGGCCAAGGAGGAGAGGAAGGCGGCCAAGGAGAAGGCGAAGGAGGAGAAGAGGGCCGCCAAGGAGGAGAAGAAAGAGGCGGCCGAGCAGCCCAAACCGGAGGCTAAGAAGGAGGAGTGAGCTCCCCCTGGCTTGCGCGAATTGATCACTTTCCCTTGCCCGACTCGTCCGTCAGCGAGATGTCGAAAACGCTTCCCGTGAGCCCGGAAGCCATGGCGCCCAGGGTGCGCATGGCCACGAACTCCGGGCTCAGCAGGGTGCTTGAGTCCTCGTCACCGAAGTTCGAGACCCGTAACGGAGTTCTTGTCCGTTGCGGATTGATGGCGATGACGTCCACCTGCCCGCTGAGCTCGTCCGCCAGGGCCTGCATCAGATTGACGATGGCCGCCTTGGTGGCGCTGTACACCGCGTACCCCTCCCTCCCCTTGGTGTAGGAGCTGGAGGCGAAGAAGACCAGCTTGCCCCTGGTTCTCACGAGATGGGGAATGGCGTACTTGGAGACCAGTATGTTCCCGGCCAGGTTCACCTGGACCTGGCCGAGGATGTGCTCGTCCTCGGCTTCAGCGAGCTTTCCGCGGTGCATGACCGCCGAGCACAGCACGACCGCGTCTATGCGGCCATGGCCCCTCGCCACCTTCTCCAACGAGCTCTTGACCTTGCCGGCATCGGTGATGTCCACCCCGTTCGCCCTGGACAGCGATATCGCGGTGGCTCCGCACTCGTTGGCCAGGTCGCATATGCTCTTCCCTATCCCGGAGCTGCCGCCGAAAACGGCCAGCACCTTTCCGTCGAGATAGGACGAAAGCCCCTCCTTGGACAGAGCGGATAGATTGCGTCTCCGCAGCTGGAATATCCGCTCGGCGAGAAAGATGTCGAGCGGGTCGGTGATCTTGATGTTGTACGCCGAACCGTCAATGGTGTGCACCGGGGCCAGCTTCGAACGGACCAGCAGATTGCAGTCATCGGTGGAGTCGGTGAACCCTTCCTCCAGGGCCCGCTGGTGAGCCTTTAATATGACGGACAGTTGGAACCCTTGCGGGGTCTGTCCGCGGCGGAGCGTGGAGCGCAGCGGTATTCCGGATATGTCCTGGTCTGCATCTATCTCCACTATGGTATCGGTTGACGCCAGGCAGACGTCCACCGCCTGATGCTCTTGGAAAGAGGAAACGCAGCGGTCGATGATGTCGTCGTCCACGAAAGGACGCACGGCGTCGTGGATGAGAACGTGCGTGGTCCCCTCCGGACATGCCTTGAGGCCTTCAAAGGATGACGCTTGGCGGGTGGCGCCCCCTGGCACGACCGCCTTGACCTTCTGCAGGCCGTACTCGTTCACCAATGACCGCGTCAGTTCCAGGTACTGGCTGTTGACCACCACCACCACGTGATCGATGGATGCGTTACCCTCGAAAATATCCAAGGTGTGCCCGATTATGGGCTTGCCGGAGAGCTTGACGAACTGCTTGGGCACTTCCGTACCGAAGCGCTCGCCAACACCGCCCGCCAGGATTATCGCGGTCACTATCATGGTACGCGGGACAATCCCGTTCCAGATAATTAAATCTCGTGGAATGCTTCCTTGTAAGGGAGGTCCAGGTCGATCAGGGTGGCCCCGTGATGCGACACCCGCTTATCCTCCGGAGGAGTGTTCATGTACTCTCCGAACAGCTGCGTGAGCACCTTGTGGTGCTCGCCAGGCGCCGGCATCGGTAAACCCTCG
>DUJZ01000134.1:348-22734 GCA_013329565.1 Methanomassiliicoccales archaeon | reverse complement strand
AAAAGAACCACCTTGTTGCCGATGTAGAAGTTGGCGTAGCTGGCCGGAAGGTTCCGTTCCTCTTCCTCGAGGTACAGCGGCTCGGGCATGGGCAGGCGCTGCAGTTCCAGTCCGAAACGGTCCTTGGCCCCCTCGAGCAGTGACCAGTTCCTCTCCAGCACCGGCGCGTTCTCCCCCAGGTCAGAAAAGGCGCAGAGCACGGTGGATCTTGAAGAGAAGCGGGCGAAATCGTCTATGTGCCCGTCGGTATCGTCCCCCTCTATGCCGGACGCCAGCCAGAGCACGTCCGGCGTGGCGATGTACTGCCTCAGATATTCCTCGATCTGGCCGCGGTCCAGGTCCGGGTTCCGGTTCTTGTTCAACAGGCACTGTTCAGTGGTCATCACCAAACCGTTCCCGTTGACGTCGATGGAACCGCCTTCCATGACGATGCCGGGCTTGAAGTAGGGGAATCCTGAGCTTTCGACCACCCGCTGTCCGGTGATGTCGTCGTATAGCAGGTCGTCGTACTTGGCCCCCCAGGCGTTGAAGTCCCATTTGACGGCCGCCTTCCTTCCAGTGTCCCTATGCAGCAGAAAGGACGGGCCGTAGTCCCTGATCCAGACGTCCGCGCTCTTTATGTGCAAGAAACGGACGTGAGACATGTTCGCCCCGGCCATGGCCACCTTGGCGTACGCGCGGTCCTCCAGGACCTGGTCGTCCACCAGTATATTCACCAGCTCTCCCGAGCTCAGGGCGACGGCCATTTGCGCGAACACGCCCTCCACCTCGTCGATCACGTCCTCCGGGAAGGTCAACGGGTTCTTCGGCCAGGAGAGCCACGTCGCGTCGTGTTTCACCCACTCCGCAGGCATGCGGTATCCTTTGGATAACGGTGTGCCATCCTGCAGAGCCAACTCACATCCCCTCTTTCTGAACCAGCGCTCCGTAGCACTCCGGGCGGCGGTTGTGGAAGAACCTCCAGCCCTCCCTCACTCTCTTGCCGTGGTCCATGTCCACTTCCGCCACGAGAACCTCCTCGCCATTTCCAGCCCGGGCCAAGGTCTTGCCGAAGGCGTCACAGACGAAGGAGCCGCCGTAGAACTCGCTCTCCCCTTCCGTACCGACCCTGTTCACGGCGCACACCGGGACGGCGTTCGCTATGGCGTGCCCACGCATGACGTTCTCCCAGGCCTCCTGCCAATCACCTTCCGCCTGGCCTATCCCGCGCACGGTGCCGATGGCGGTCGGATAGAAGATGATCTCCGCTCCGAGCAGCGCCGAACAACGTGCAGCCTCCGGAAACCACTGGTCGTAGCAGATCAGGGCGGAGACCTTGCCTTTCGAAGTAGGGAAAACCCGGAACCCGGTGTCGCCCGGCCTGAAGTAATGCTGTTCGTAGAAGCACTCGTCGTGCGGGATGTGGGTCTTGCGGTACTTACCAAGCATCCGTCCGTCGCTATCGAACACGGTGGCGGTGTTGTACAACCCGTCCTCCGCCGCCTCGTAGATGGAGCCGCCGATGACGACCGTGCCGGTCCTCATGGCCAGGTCCGACAATGTCTCGGTAACAAATCCGGGGATGGTGCTCAGGAAGCCTCCGCGCTCCTTCTTCCCTTCGGGATCATCCTCCCTTGGAAAGTAGGGTGTGGTGAACAGCTCGGGCAGGCAGATGATTTCCGCGCCCTTCGATGCGGCCTCCTCGGACATGCTCACGGCCCTCTCCAGATTGTCCGAGACCTCGGACGACATGGCCATCTGCACCAGTCCGACCTTGAGCATACGTTCTCCGGGCATGTTCAGCCGATTAGGGCCGCGATGATTTAACGGTTACCCTCAGAGCGGACGAAGCCGGCGAATGCGCTCCAGGGACCATTCCGCCCCCTTGCGCAGGTATTCGCTCTTGTCCTGGAGCATCGCTTCCAATAACGGGACGGACGAGGGGGAAGTAACTCTCATCTTGTCGGCCATCCGGCCCAGGGCCCAGGCGGCCATCCCCCTCACCTCTTTGTCCGTGTCGGTAAGTAGAATGTTCAGGGCCTCGATGGACATCGTATCGCCAATGTTCTGCCCGGCCAGCTCGCCAAGTGCCCAGGCCGCGTTGGCCCGCACCTCCTCGTCCAGGTCGGTGGTGAGAACGATAAGGCTTTCCACGGAGCGGGGGTCGCCGATCTTCATGAGCGCCAGCTTCCCGATGCACCAGGAGGCGTCCCTCCTGACCTGATCGTCCTCAGCCTCGGTCAGCGGGATCAGCGCTTGCAGCAGCCGTCGATCGGCCCAGCCGGCCATTAAAAGTTCCCGGCTGTCCTCCAAGGCCGCCCGGCATTCCTCGACGTCCAGGGACCGCAGTCCCTTGAGCATCCCGGCCAGATCGATGTCCACCACTTTTCCCCAGCTCCTGACGGCCGATCAGCACTTCGGGACCGGTTTCAGCTTGTAGAACTCACAGGTACGATAATCTTCCTGGCCCCGGCATTCTCCGTAAGTGTCCTTCATGCCCAGGGCGTCAAGCCGGTAGCGCCTCGCCTTGCAGTTGGCGCATCGGTCGTCCGGCGCGTGCCAAAGACACGGTCCTTTATAGGTTTCATCGGCCATATTACCTAGACATAATAATCGTTCGTATATTTACGATATATCTGTTCTAAGAAATTTCAAAACACTTCTGGAGGATGCGTTCAGGGAGGAACGCATAAGGAGAGATCATCTTTAAAATCATCAGAAAATCTTGTACCATCGGGAGCGTGGGATGGGCCCAGCCGGATTCGAACCGGCGACCTACTCCGTGTAAGGGAGTCGTCATGACCGCTAGACCATGGGCCCTTTGGCATCGGTGATTGTTCAGGGATTATAAAAAGGAAAAGGAAAAAAGGGTTTGAGGGGGGGTTTCAGACCTTAGCGGGGGGTGTTCTCACCACGGTAGGTGATGTCGATCGAGAATCCCACCGGACCATCGTTCGGAGACATGATGATGTACATCTCATCGTATCCAACCAGGCTAGCGAGCAGCTTAACAGCCACTTCGGTCTGATCCAGGGAGGGAATGTCGATGATCATCGCGGTTCTGTCCTCATTCCCTGGCACGTAGATTGTCACTATCCAATCTACCTCGGGAGGAATGTTGACAGAGAAAGATTCCAACGGTATCGCCTCTCCGTCCACGACAACATCATAGATGTCCCATCCATAGTTGGTGGCTCCCCAGTCGGTCATGTACCTGAATCCGATCAGAACCTCCTGCCCGTCATATGCGGAGAGGTCGAACGTCAGGTCGACGGTATCCACAGAGGTACCGGTCAATCCTGGCAGGTTGGCCACGATGTCCGGGTGAGCCCCACCGTCATGTAAATTGGTACAATAGGCGCCCACATCATCGAGCGTGGTCCAGGTCTCACCGCCATCAGTGGATATCTGCACGAATCCGAAATCCCACTCGGTCTCGATGTTCCAATAGGTGCTGATCTCCAGGGTATGCAGGTACTCACTCTCTTCGAGTGGGGTGGTCAGGTTCAACTCAATGGAGGCTGTGTAGTCTATCAGGTTCTCCCCGGTGCCCGAATACAGGTAATCTTCTTCGGTCAAGGTCCAACCGCAAGCGGCGAACTCACCTCCGTCGAATACCATCTTCATCATCTCGTTCGCCTCGTCCAGGTTATGGCATCGCAGATAGTCGGTAGCGTATGCGTAGGCCATATCGTTTACCAGGTACCCAGCACCGGAATAATCAGAGCGGTCTAATTGGGGGTATCCAACGTTGTATGGCATCAGCCAAACCGAACCAAGGGCATCCATGTCCACGCTCTTGTAGCAATACAAGCCGCCCCCGACCGACGGATCCAGTATGAGGTTGGCCAGACGCCAGTCGCGGAACACCTGCTCGAAGCTGAGGCGATTGTGTCCCATGTCCAGCAACGCCTCGTCAACGCCTTCGATGTCATGCATTTCGCTGAAGAACACCGCTTGGAGCATCTCGGTACCGCCATAATGGTCGTGCAAATAAGCGAAGAACATGGCCACCGCGCCGTAATCGCTCAAGATGTTTTCTCCACCCAGGTCGCCCCAGACCGTTAAGGAGTTCTCTGGATAATCCATGAACTCCTGCATATGATCATACGACCAGTCGTAACCGCAGAGGTACTCGGCCATCATGGAGAGCCCCTCGTTCACCCATGAAACCTCCTCGGGGTCCATCTCGTCATGCAGAAGGTGTTGATACTCATGCGCGATGGTCGACTCATACTGGTTTGGCTTGGTCACATTGTCCCCCAACCTGCGAGCCCAATCCCAACAGTCGACGTTGATGATGTTGCGGTCGTATAGGGACTTCATGCTAGGAGAATAATACCCAATGATGAAACCTCCACCCCAGGCCACGTTATACCAGTTCTCATCTATTATGTTGAAGACGACGATCATCAACTTGCCCGAGTCGTTGGTGGGATACAGCATATCGCTGACGTTCTCCACGGTCAGAGTATCGTTATCCATCATATAGCGCCAATCTTCCAGACTGGGAGAGGATCCGTTCAGGGAAGGCGAGTCGATGAAGGTCTCGGTCATGGTGGGGTAGATGATGTCATCGAACTCGCTTATCAGGTACTCTACCTGCCAATCCAATATGTTCACTTGGGCGTTACGGGGGTCAACGGAGCTGTAGAAGGATCGGTTATCTGCGACCCAGACCTCGCAATGCTGCCCTTCCCCACGCTTTTCGATATCGATCAGGTCGTAATCGTCATAGAACGTGCCATTGGCCTCGTCCCAATAGGTTTTAACTGTCCAGTAAGGCTGGACAGTTCCATTGGCCAGATTGAGCGACATCTGATCCACGGACCTCTCGAGGTTCACAACGCTCATGTCCGTAATCTTTCTTTCACGAAACTCTGGCTCCACATATAATGGCTCTACATCCAGATACGCAGAGGACGGAGCATCGGACGATTCACCGACACCGGGTACCACAACCAACATGCCCCCAGTTATCATGGTGAAAACGATTACCATCGCAATCATTTTTTTCAAATTATTCATCATTAGTATTCTCCTCCCGCCCCCTTGCTATCGCTAGTCCCACAGGGCGATTTAAAGTGAATATTTCCTTGTGGGTTATATAATGTTTCGATAGGTCGGTATCAAAAAATGGTATTCTGCGTAAATACTACCGAATAAAGAACCCAGGTCGGGTCTGGATAGGCTATTGCATAACCCGCCTCCCGAAAAGGATTTACCCTGCCTTCATTATTGGAGAGGGCGTTAAACGGTGATGGTCAATTGGCCAAGAACGATCGCAACAGCTCATGGTTCAAGGAGGCCATGAGCCTTCCGGAAACGGGTCCGGCGCTTCGTAGATACTTCGTAAACACCATGTTCGACAGCACGTTCGCCGTGCTGGGCATAATCATAGGTTCAGCCCTGACCGCCGACGCGGACAAGGGGCTGGTCATCGCCACCATCATCACCAGCTGCGTCGCTTTGGCCATATCGACCGGCAGCAGCGTCTACGAAGGTGAGACGCTCGAGCAGTCCCGGCGGATGGACGAGATCGGCAGGGCCATGCTGCGCCCGGTGGAAGAAACGAATTTGGGCAAGGCGTCCAAGGCCAGCGCGGCGATCATCGCCCTTTCGAACTCCCTGGCGCCATTGATGACCGGAGCGATAATCGTATCACCGTTCCTGCTTCTGGGCGAGGAGACCATAATCGTGGCGGCCGAGGTAGCTATAGTTCTGGCGTTAGTACTGCTGTTCATCACCGGCTTCATCATGGGCAAGCTGAGCGAGCGCAACCCCTGGTGGAAAGGGCTGCGGATGGCCCTGGTCGGGGTAGCCGCCTTCTTCGTATGCTATATGATCGGCGGCTTGGTGTGAACTACGGCTTCCTCAACAGGACCTCGTAGAGCTTCTTGGTGAAGGGCGGGGAGGGGTCGTCGAATTCCCGCACGTGCACTAACTCGTACCCATTTGCCAGTCTCTTGATCTTATCCTCGGAGAAGAAGTGGACCACGAACCCCATGGGGTTCTGCCACATGTCCTCTCCCTTGTGCGGCCCTTTCCCGAAGTGCGGATCGTGATCGTTGCGCACCGAGTACATGTTCAATCCGCCCGGCCCGAGCACCCTCCTGCACTCGTCCAGTATGAACTGTATCTCCCTCTCCCACAGCTCCATGGTCAACAGCATGTGCGAATACACCGCGTCCACCGAGCCGTCCGGAAGCGGAATTCCGGCCCGGAGGTCCTGGCGCACGCATTCGACCTTGTCGTCCATGCACATCTCCTTGGCCTTCTCCCTCATCTGGCATATGCCCGATTCGGAGTAGTCCAGGGCAATCACCTGGAAGCCCTCCTTGGCGAACAGGCAGGTGTCCCTGCCCTGTCCGCAACCGAGTTCCAGCACCTTCTTGCATCCGTTCCTTCTGAAGATGTCCACCGCCCGAACGGCCAGGTCGCTCGGTTCGGCGCCGAAGAAGTCCGGCTTGACCGCGTACGTTGAGTTCCACTGCTTGAGCTGTTCGTCCTCGGTCATTTCCAGCTCCTATAACGACTTGGCCCTGGACTTGGGTATCGCGCCCGCGCCCATGGTCTTGACGGCGCCGACGATCTTCTCGAAGTTCTTGAACGGGATCCCGACCAGCATCTCCTCGGCCATTATATCGGTGGTCTTCCGGCAGCCGAAGCAGCCCAGGGATATGTTGGTCTTGCCCTTGACGATCGGGATTATCGTGGCGTCAACGCAACTGGCCTGAACGGCGGCCATCTCCACTGACACCCTTCCCCCCTCCTCGTATGTTTGAGCGGCGGGGATGAGCCAGAACACCTGCTCCGGCAGGGCGGTCAATACGACCACGTCAGGAACCAGGGTGGCCTTGTCCAACGGCGAAGCGGCAACGCCGATGACGTCGCCCAACGGGAACGACGTCCTCAGCTCCAAGGTGTTCTTGGCCGCAGCCGGGTCCTTGTACATCCCCATGTTGGCGTGGAACTCGCCGGAAGCCACCTTTTCCGGCACTGGTACCATGCCCAAAGCGGACGCCCCGACCGGGCAGGCCTCCTTCTCCGGCGTCACCAGAAGCTTCTCTCCCTTGCGAGCCCTCATTATAGTGCCGCAGTGCCTGACCGGAGCTTCGGTCACCGGATAATCGGACGGAAGGGCGCTGCCCTTCTTGATCAAGGTTATCGCAACAGGTTCGTGCTTCAAGCCCAGGGTTTCCTTGAGATCGCGCGCCAGCGCAGCATAGTCGGACATAAAATCACCAAAGAAATACCGGTCTTGACAGTTAATATAATTATTTACATATCATGTTAAATATTATTTACTGTTAAGAACACGGCCGACCAGGACGGCCAAGGACACAAGCCAGGTCAGCAGATCCTCGGCACCGGGTCTCCCACCGGCGGCTCCAGTATCCTTCTCCCGCCGACCTCTGTTCTCATCATTACGTGTTTCACGGCCTTGCTGGCCCTGCCCACGATGGCCGCGTTCCGGCCGTGCTCGTCTGAACGGAGCGCCTTCAGGACCTCCTCGGCCATCTCCGGCACGCAGGCTATGATGACCTTGCCCTCGTTCCCTATGGTGAGCGGATCAAGGCCGAGCATCTCGCTGGCATTGCGCACCGCATCGGCCACCGGGATGTCCATCTCCACCAGCTCCATACCGACCTTCGATTTGGAGCTCCATTCGTTGATGGCGTTGGCGAAGCCGCCGCGGGTGGCGTCCTTCATGGCCGTTATCCCGCCCACCTCCAGGAGCTTGCCGATCATGTGATTGAGGGGCGCGCAATCGCTCTGCACCCGGCTCTCGAAGCCGTATCCCTCGCGGAAGGAAAGTAAGGCTATTCCGTGATCGCCAAGGGTTCCCGACACCAGCATGACGTCGCCATCCCGAACGTTGTCGTCCGTAAGCCATCTGGAATCTACCTTGCGATAGGACGAGGCGACCTTCAGGTTGTGGTCCATGGCCGGGTGGCGCTTGCCGACGGCGGAAGCCGAGATGACCATTCTGTCGATCGCCCCTTTCTCCATGACCTTGGTGTCGCCGGTCACGACAGGCACGCCGGCGATCTCCGAGTACCGCCCAATGCTCTTGGTGACCCTCTCCAGTACCTCGATCTCCAGTCCCTCCTCCAGGATCATGGACATGGACAGGGCCAGAGGCTTCCCGCCCATCACCGCTATGTCGTTCACGGTGCCGCTGACGGCCAGCGAACCGATGTCCCCTCCCGGAAAGAAAATTGGTTTGACGGTGTGCCCGTCAGTGGTGAAGATTATGTCGTCCACGATCGCGGCGTCGTCCATGGAGTCCAGGGGAACCTCGATCTTGACCTTGGGAAGGAACGGCGCGATGGACTTGGCGATGAGCTCCTGCATCATTTCTCCGCCAGCCCCATGGCCCATGGTGACCCGCTTCATGAGGTGCGGAAGAGGGAAGCAGGTTATTAAGATTGCCAAAAGTGGATGTCCGATGAGGGAGGAATAGTTTTAATTCCCCTGTCCCATATGCGCCAAGGCAGGGGCTCGTAGGGTAGCCTGGATTATCCTTTTGGCCTTCGAAGCCGACGACTGGGGTTCAAATCCCCACGGGCCCGCCATCATCTTATCCAGGAAACGAGGTACCTTTTTCAAACCCTTAGCGACCCGCGGAACCCTCGGGAGCTGTAGAACGAGGGCGCGCTGTTGTGGTACACGAACACGTGTCCGTAGCGCCTATCCGCGAACAGCGCTCCGCCCAGGGTCCTGATGTTCGTCGGCGTCCTGATCCAGCTGGACGTCTTTGTGTCGAAGCTCCCCAGTCTTTGAAGTTCCCGGTACTGCTCCTCCGTCAGCAGATCTATGCCCATGGCGGTCGCCATGCCCAAGGCGTTGCCGGCGGGATGCACGCCCTTCTTCTCCCTCATCGCCTGTCCATCCCGATCGTAACAGACCTTCCGGCGGTCCCTAGGGCTCTCCTTCGAGCAATCAAAGAATATGAAAGCCCCGGCCGATCTATCACAGCCGATAACATCCGGCTCTCCTCCGGTGCTCTCCATCTCCTGTAGCGACCATAGTTTGTCAGGATGGGCCTTCAATCTCGCCTCTACCTTGCTCCACTCCAGATCCTTATGGCGGCTCATGTTATCCTCGAAACGAGCCTTCAAGGCGGCCAAGAGGGTCTCGCGCTGCTCTGAGGACAGCCTATTCGTGCTCTCCATCGCCATGATGTTTTACTTGGAAGTGCAGGCAGATAATCATTTCTCATGCACCCATGGCGCTTCAGTCCCTAGCAGCGCTTTTTTTAGAGCGAGGACCGATGCTCCGCTCGTGACCAATGGTGCCGCCGCTCTCTCCGCATTGGCGGGCCACGAACAGTGGTAAATAAGTAGGGGAAGCGCGTTCCCGAAAACGAACATATCCCTAGGGGGTGACATCATAGACGGCATGGTACTCATAATCGCACCGTTCCTTCCTACGATAGTCCTCTTGGCCTTGGTCTACATGACCTTGAGAAAGAGGAAGAAGAAGGAGCTGGCGGCTAAGAAGTAAGCCTCCATCGGAGGCCGCAATCCATTTTTCAACCCAAACAGTTCTCCAGCAGACAGCTTTTTTTCTCCGTCGTCCAGACGAAATTCAGGTCCGCAATTCTCATCGAGACGGAAAAAGGTCAATAGCTGGCACGGCGCTGCACGTTCGTGGACCGTCTGGCCGTCATCGGGCTCCTGGCCGGTCCTGTGACCACCTCCGGTTTCGTCCCGCAGGTCATCAAGGGATACCGCAGCGGAAGCATGAGCGACGTGTCCCTGTTCATGCCCCTGTTGTTCATGGTGGGAATGATTCTCTGGCTGATATACGGTGTCTTCCTGGGCGACCTGCCCGTCGTCCTCTGGAACGGGATGGCCATTATCCTGAGCTCGGTCCTGATGGCCCTGAAGGTTCGCTCGGCCAGACAAAAAAGGAAGGGGGCGGAACCCCGGGTCACTCGTTGACCTTGGAGAACGGGCAGACCGATATGCACCTTCCGCAGGCCATCTCCGGCCTGCTTCCGTCGCCGATGAGCCTGGCCTCGTAAACACCGCACTTGGCCCAGTCGATCACCAGGTCCCTGCTCCCGGGATGATGCTTGAAATCCGGCCCTTTCAGCACCTTCATGGCGCAGCGGTCGATGCAGGCCGTGCAGGTACCGCACTGGTTATCGACCAGCTTGGCCTCGCGGGTAACTGGCATGTCTGTGAGGACCGCGCCCATGCGCTGCCTTGGACCGTACGATTCAGTGATCAGGAGCCCGTTCTTTCCGATCCATCCCATGCCCGACAGGGAGGCGATGGCCTTCTGGGACATCGGTCCGAGAAGCTTCTCCGGGTTGACCCTCTGGGCGGGGTCGATGAACCTGGCCTTATAACCTTCCGCGATGAGCAGCTGGACGATCCTCTCCCCCGCCTCCTTGATCTTCTTGTTGCACATCTTGTAGGCCGAGCGCATCTCCTCGCTCGGCTTGTCCAAGGACGCCCTGGCCGCATCCTTCGGTATCTCCACCGCGAAGGTCACCGCGCAAGGGAACTCGAACGTCGTGGCGTCGCCAGCGAGCATTCCTTTCAGGGGAGACAGGTCCGCGAAGCCTACCAGTCCAGACCCGGACTCCCGGGCGGCATCCTCGATCTTCTGATAGAATGGTTCCAAAGGGACAGAAGCGCTCATGGGCCATCGATGGGTACGGCCTCAGCATAAAGATTGTCCCTGAAAGAACGCACCGTCAGATGATCATCCCGTCCAGATACGAGCGGCCTAGGTCCGTCAGGCGGTACACGCGCCAGTTCTTGTTCTGGCGCCATTCGGTCAGCTTGGCCTTCTCCAGAATGCTGAGGTGGTAGGACAGCTTGGAGTCGGTGAGCCCAGTGAGGTCCTTCAGTACGCAGGGGCAGAGCTCGCTCGCTCCCAGCAGGTGAACGATCTGCAATCTCACGGGATCGGACAGCGCCTGGTGACGGTCCGAAATCGCCTTGAGGGTGTCCTTGTCCGGGATCCGTGATAGAAGCCCCTCCCGCCCTCCGGCATCCCGAAGTCCGTCCGCCACTTCCTTGGGCAGGGAACAGTTGCCTTCGCCAGGTCCGCCGTTGCCTTCGACCGCCATCTTACCAGCTCACCAATACCGACAAGGGCAGACCTCGATTATCTTACCTTCGGTGCCGTCACTCCAGGAGCAACAGTCCCACGGACACCAGGTCGAACCGCGTCACCTTTCCATACTCCAGGTCCTTGCACGGTATGGTGCCGATATCCCAGCCAACCTTCCTGGCGGTGGCGAAGACGTCCATTCCCGCCGCCTCCATGCTCGGTCTCATCAGATCCATGTGCCTGCACTTCCGGCGCACGCTCTCGTCGACGATCCCTTCGGCCTCCTCGGCCACGCAATGCTCGCAATAGATGCATGGGTACGCCCCGAATCCGAAGGCCTTGTAGAATCCGTCGTAGAACGCGGTCTTCTCCAGCAGGTGGACGGTACGGTTGACCAAAAGGATCAGGTCCCTGTACCAGGGATGGAAGTCCTCGGGCACGTCCTCAGGTCTGGCGCCCTCCCTTCCCGGGACACCGTCAAAACGCAACAGAAGCGCGTGATCGTACTCGGCCAACATCCTCCTGGTGTCTTCCGGTGATGGGGCGTACGGAGGGCAGGAAAGGTGCTTGGCGTAACCCTTGCATCCGTAGCGGCACTTGAAGCGCACCCAATCAGCCACCACTACATCATGCGAACTCAGCACGGCCGACCTGGCGCCCTTGGAATCGGCGAGGGCGGCCAAGCGTAAAAGCTCGTCCCTTGGACTCAACACAACCTCACCGGTTATGAATACCCTCCTCTCCTCTCATTAAGTATGCGGAAGGTCGCTCCGGCCATTCAGAATATGTCCAGCACCTGGACGTATCTATATAGCAGGTAGATCACCAGGGCGTAACCGGCGACCCGGATGGCGAAAACGACCATCTCCAGGTCCTCGAACAGACCCAATAGGATCATCAGATGGGAAACACCGAACAGGGCGAACACCACGGCCAGCATCAACGGCAAGGTGTGCTTGCTCCTGCGATATCCCAGAAGCCCTAATGCCACTATGGCCAGGCACAGCAGGAGGTTCACCAAGGTGACTAGGTCGACTTCCATGGTCTACTAGAGGTATGATGACCCAGGCTATAATAAGGCAGCACTCACTGTTTCGCCCGTTGCGATTGACACGCTGGACATAGTATGGTCGTCCGACCGCCGATGCGGATGGCCATCAGCGCCGTAGCGCAGCGAGGGCAGGGCGCCCCCTCTCTCCGGTCCCTTAGAAGGAATCCTTCGGGAAGCCGAGAGAGCTCCGTACGCACCGTTATGGAAGCATCCAGCACCTTCCGGATGCGTTTCCCGAGCCTGGCCATCTCCGTTATGGACAGGGAGTCGGCCCTGGTGGCGGGGTGCAGTCGCTCCTGGAACAGCGCCTCGTCCGCGTACAGGTTCCCGACGCCGGCGATGATGCTCTGGTCCAAAAGAAGCGGTTTGATCGAGCCCCTCCGGCCTTCCAGTCTGGAGACGAACACCTTTTCCGGCACGGTCAAGGCGTCCGGTCCCAGCTCCTTCTCCATGATCAGGTCCTCGATCCGGTGGTAAATGCCGAATCGGCCGAAACGCCTAGGGTCGTCAAGGACCAATGCCCCTTCGTCCAGGCCGAGGCGAAACCTTTCATGAGAGGTGTTCTCACGATCATTCACCAGGTGCAGTGAGCCGCTCATGCCCAAGTGGATGTGGAGGTGGTGGTCCCCGATCTTGACCAGTAGGTTCTTGCCGTGGCGGTAGGCGTCATCGACGGTATTCCCGATGAACACATTCTTCATGGAACGCTCAGAAGCGTTGGCCAGCATCTTGCCGTCCTTGACGTCCAGGGAAGCGACGCGTCTCCCTATCAGACGTTCCTCGACGAACCTCCTGGCCATCTCCACCTCCGGCAGCTCGGGCATCCGGACGTAATCGACCGCATCGTACATAATGCGCTCGAACGCTCACAAGTGTCCGCTCCCGTTTAGTAAGGTGCTCAGCCTAGACCAGCTCAAGGAATTATGGAGTGTGACGCTTCAATGAGCGACAGCGAATGGGCGGCGACCGCAGGGATTGGAGATCGGTCGAGAGAATGAGCTGGCGCGTCACCGTCAGCGCCGTTTCGGCGTTGGGCTGGTTCGGTCTCGTGATCGCCTGGCCGTTCTTTCTTGCTGACGGATGCAGCATACTGCAGAACATGGCGGTGCTCATGCTGTCCGTGGTGGCCTTGGCCATCGTGAACGTGTCCGTGTGGCTGACCTTCGCCCAGAGCGTGGGTGATCTGAAAGATATCAGCTGCGATGTGAAAAAGCACGGAATGGCCGAGGGCGCCCTGCCCCTCGCATGGCTGGTGGCGATCGGGGTCTGGCTGTTCTGGTACGCCGGCGATCATAGCCTGTACCAGAACCTGGCCGTTCTGCTGCTTTCCGTCGTCCCGGTGGCGGGCATCAGTATGCTGCTTGGTAAATGTTCACCACATCAGCGATGAAGGGGGTTCGGAGGCAGCCTTCTCCAGGACCTCCTTCAACTTTTCCTTGGTCGGCACTCCGCCGAACAGGGTCAATTTCTCATTCACGAACAGCGCGGGAGCCACGGCCGGTCCGTACTTAGCGTACAGCGGCTGGATCGCTCCGACGAAGAAGTAGCTCAGGCTCATACGGGCCTCGGTCGCCGTCACCAGATCGACGTCCGCCTCGATGGAGCTCTCCTGAATGACCTGTCTTATCAGCTCGATGTACTTCTTGTCGTACACCGCCGTTTGCGGTTGACAGCAGGACACCGAGAAGATGGTCAGTTTGAGCCTATTTCCCATACAGCGCCCTCCCCACCCTTCTCAGCATCTCCATGCCGTAGACGTCGGTATCGAAGAGCTGGACCTCCATGCTCGGAATTTCCTGGAAGCGTTGGGCGATCTCTGTCAGGTAGCGATCCTGGGTGGCCCTTCTCCGCTCCAGGAACCAGTTGCCCTGCAGGACCTCTCGGGGGATGACCTCGTTTATGATCAGCGATTTCACCTTGATGCCGAAGCCGCCAAGGTCCTCGATGGCCCTCGCCGTCTCCTCGATAGGGAGCTTCTCCGGCAGCAGCACCAGATTGAAGGCAGAGATGGTCTCGTCCGATAATCCGCGTACGGACTTGTCGTAGCGCGCCTTTTCAGCCTCGAGATCGGCCACCATGCTCTCGTCGTAGACGAATCCTAGCACTTCCGAGAGCTCGCGGCGGTTCTTGATCTGGTTGGAGATGTAGCCGGACCAGTCGAAGGGCATGGACAGTTCGCGCAGGGTATGTCCCGTAGGAGCGGTGTCGAAAACCACCTTGTCGTGCTCGGTGTCCTCGAAGTAACTGACGAACTGGTCGAAGGCGGCGATCTCCTCCGTGCACGGCGTGGAGAGAAGCTCGGAGCCGAACATGGACGAGAAGCCCTCCATCATCCCCTCCAGCCTGGTCTGGAACACGCCCATGGCCTTTTTGGGGTTGATGTTCAGACCGCACAGATTGCGCTCGGTGCCGATCTTGGTGATCTCGGTGGCGCTGATCTCCTGGCCGTAGATGGCCGATAAGCTGACGGTGGGATCGGTGGCCACGATCAGGGTCTTGTACCCGTGGTCGGAGAGCCATGTCGCGGTCGTTGCGGCCATGGTGGTCTTGCCTACTCCGCCCTTCCCCCCGAAGAACAGGAACTTGCGCTTCTCTATGGTTTCTCTCATGTCCTCTTGCGTCATTCGAATCGTCCTAAGAACGGGATGGGCCTAGATATTGTTATCCACTCTCTAATCTGTTTTTTAATGCTCGAAAGGTTCGACAGGTAACGATTTATGGGGAGGCCATCTCTTATTATTTCCAGGGGGTTCAAATCATGGAAGGCGCTCAAGCAGATGAGTTGAAGTTCAAAATGAGCCTGGTGGCCAAGACCGCCCTGGCCTGGCAGGTGTTCTCCGGGACCATGGTCGCCTAGGACCAAACCACTTCCCTTTTCCTTATTTTTCAGCGACCCGCCTTCTCGCCGGTGAATGCTGGACCAGCTTTCCCTCGCTAAGAACGGAGATCGCTCCGTGGCCTCCGCACACCAGGCACTTCCGTCCGTCCGTACGTGCCGATTCCTCTGTCTCTATCAAACGCAGCAGCGCCCTGCGTTCCTTGGAGGCTTTGGCGCTATCGACGTTCACCGAGGTCATCAGGTTCTTGGCCAGGGTGGCGAAGTCCTTACGCTCCTCGGTCAAGCTATCAAAGTTGATCAGGCTGTCCCCGGTAAAAAGTACCAGTTCTTCAGGTAAAAAGTAGAAGACCTGTCCGGTGGTGTGGCCACCGAAACCTTCCAGCACCTCGCACCTCATCCCGGCCAGGTCCAAAGTGGTCAACACCGGGAAGTCCCCCCTGCTGTTTCGACGATTCAAAGGGTATATTTCCGGACGCTCGGCCACCGAGAACCCGGAGAAGAGATTGATCAGTTTGGTGTAGACCTCTGAAAGCACCGACCCCTCGCTATCGGACCCGTACGCCCGGTTCGAACGCCGGATCATCTCCAGGGTGTCCGGGTGCATTCTGACCGGAGCGTTGATAAACCCGGCGGAACCGGAGTGGTCGGCGTCGCCATGGGTGATCAGAACGTTCCGGACCATGCCCACTCCGCCCCAGCCTTCCTTCTCCATCAGTCTGTCCAGGTCGCGGAAGTAAATGCCGAAGCCGGTGTCGACCATGCTCACCTCCGAGCCGTTCCTCAGCAGGTAGCAATTTCCGCCGCAGGGCAGCTGGACGCAAAGGACGTCCGCCTTGTCCAGGCGCACCTCCTGCAGGTCGGCGTAGAACCCCTTTCCGGACGTCTCCCGCAGTCCCCGGCCGCTGCGCAGCACGTCCGAGAAGGCCTGCTTCGGGTCGCTTCCCAGGTTCATTAGCTCCTGGGCGACGTGGTTTATGTCCGAGAGCAATCTGAGGAGGAAAGCATCCTCGGCTTCGCCGATAAGGGCGCGCAGCTCCTGGGCGAAGCGGATGTAGAAGACCGTTTCGTCAAGATGCTGACCGGTCGTATCATACTCCAGGATCTCCAGCGGATAGACCGATTTCAACACCTCCAGAAGGCGGTCCACCGCTCCCGCCTCCTCTACCGTAAGTGAGACGGTCAAACGCTCCGGATGTTTTCCTCGATCGTCAAAGTCCAGGAAATCGATGTTGCACCTGGCCGCGGTGGTGTGATTGAGAAAATCGAACAGCGCGCCGCTGCGGTTCGGCAGGACCACGTTGAACTTTAGGAAGCTGGGCAGGCTCATCTTCCCCTGCAGGTATCCGATGGCCTCCAGCTCAGCGCGCATGGCCTGGTACTCCTCCTCGCTGCATCGAGCCTCGAAGAAAACCGTGTATGGATCTATGCGTTTATCATACTGGATGCGGTCGATGTTGCCTCCGTGCCTCTTGACGATCTCCGCCGCCCGGTGCAGCGCCCCGGGCTCGTCCGGCATCTTGGCCACAAAGTATCTTCTCTGCATCATAGGGGAGGAAGCCCCTAAAAACCTTATAACTTAGGTTCCCACCCGACCGGAGGAACGGACATCCTGGTTCACTTCATCTTGGCGGCCATGCTGACCGCCACCTTGAGCTGGTTCAGCATGCATGGTTCCACGTAGTACCCTTTCATGGTCCGCAGCTCCCCGTACATGTCCTCGGGGGACCTGCCGACGAGCTCCCTCACCGACCTGATGCCCAGCATGTATAACGGTTCCGCAACCTTCTCCCCCACCACGGGGATGGTCCGAAGCTCCTTCAGCACTGGTTCCCGATCGTCCTGCTCCATCGCGAGAAAGATAGTGGCCCGGAGGATTTAATCGTTTTCAAGACCTCACGGGCGGAGCTGGCTGGCCTTGCGGATTATCACGCGTACGGATTGGGTGACCTGCCCCTCATCCAGCATCCCGATCAGCAGGTAGCTGAAGGTGAAGGCGAAGTACGGAGCCAGGTATATCCAGTCGAACGGCACCGCGACTATCAAGATCACCAGGGCAAAGTCGCTGAAGGGCCGGTAGTGCAGGAAGTATTCGACCGCCTTGCCGAGATCGCGACCGTGGGCAAAACCGTCTGCCAGTTCGTCCACCGCACCAGCGATCAGGAAGATCGCCAACGGCAGCAGCATGACATCCATTCCCCAGATCAACCCACCGGTCAAAAAGGTCGCCAATCCGATGAAGGTCCCGACCAGGAAGCTCACGTTGTCGATCTTCTTAGTGACCACCAGACTGATGAGCATGGCCAGGAAGAAGGCGGTGGAGAATCCCCCGTCCGCCACCATGACCCCTCCCATTATCAGACCGGAGAGCACGGCGAGCAGCTTGGCGATCTTTATCGACCCGAGGCTCTCGTCATATGCCTGGTCGATGTACTTTATCGCCCCGCCAAGAAAGGCGTAGGAAGCTACCAGAATAGCGATGCGGAGGGGCGCGTCCCCCACTATAGCTAGTGTCTCGAGGGTATGTATTACTCTCCCGAACCTTCCCTGCCTTGGCGAGGCATCAGAGGGATTTTGTTTTATAAGCGTTGCGCTAAAAAATGGTGTCCAAACCTCTGCTAACGTCAAATGACGATAAATTACTACGATAACCAGCCCTGGAGTTGCTTTTCATTCATCATCAATGAACAATTGTCGAACTTCGACCATCCTTCTCGCCCACGATTATTAATTAACAGCGTAAAAGTTTGATATTGGATAAATAATAATTTAACACTGATAATTGGAGTCTGGAACTCAAAAAGTACTTATATACTGCAAATGAATCAAAACTCCCAGTCCCAGTGGGGATCGGAGGTGGTTTACCGATGGCAAAGAAACCGGAGAAGAAGGCGGAGCCCAAGAAGAAGAAGTAAGATCTTCTGTCTTCACCGATCTTTTACCATGCCAGGACAGACCGCCCTGGCGTCCTTTCCATTCATTTTTTATTTTTATATAATGGTTCTGGTATCATTGTTCCCACATGAAATGGCGCTCCCACATCTCCATCGGCAAGGCCATCGCCGACGTGCTGGAGCTGCCGCCGGGGGAGCGCAAGGCCTTTCTGGACGGGATCATTGAACCGGACCGGCACAAGGAGCGGGTGAACGGCCCCGGCTATTCCTACCGGGTAAGCCACCATCACCCGAGCCGCAGGGTGGTCATGCTTCATGTATGGATGGCCAGGAGGTCGTTCCTCAGGAACAACAGCTACCTGGGCTACCGCCACCTGGGGATGGCTTTGCACTACCTCCAGGACAAATCCACCTCCAAAGGGTTCCTGGGCGTGTCGCACGATCGGCGGGAGGAGGCGTTGGCCGAGTTACCGGTACCGGTCGAAGCCATCGAGAGGGGTTTCAAGAAATACCTGTCAACCCCAGAGTTCGTATCGAGGTCCCTGGAGCTGACCAAACCCCAGAAGGACGTGCATCAGATCATGGCCCAGGCATCCTTCCGATCGGCGGCGGTGGCCGCCGCGGTCACCGATCTCCGGCGCCCATCGGGCCTGGAGCAAAAGCTTCGGGCATTGCGCCGGAGCCACCTCTTGGTGCACGTTCCCCTGGCCATAGGGGCGCTCGCCATCGGCGCCTCGCTCTCCCTGGCCTGGTGGAACGCCATACCACTGGCCACCTCCGTCGTCATATCCTTGATAGTTCTGATCAGGGACCGGACCTACCGCCGGCTCAACCGGGTCGCCTCGTGGCACGGCCTGAAGAGACAATAAGGGCGTACAAGGCCATAGTCATCGGCGATGCTAGAGATCGTCCCCGGCCACCAGAACCGATGACGGACCCTGCGCGAGGGCGAAGGCAAAGGTCCAGTGGTCCACTGGATGAGCCGGGACCAGCGGCCGGAGGATAACTGGGCGCCGTACCATGCCTGGGCCAGGGAGGGCGTGCCCTGGGGCATAGCGTTCTGCCTGGTACCTGATCTCCTGGGGCCGGCCCTCGAAATTACCGTTTCATGCTGGAAGGGCTGGTGTAGACCCTCCGGGCCGCAGAAGCGTCGGGAATTCGAATCTTTTTACTGACGGGCGATCCGTCGGTAGAGGTGCCGCTTTTCCTGCAGGAGTTGAAGATATCGCTCACGATAACCGATTTCGATCCCCCGCGCCAAAGGTCCGAATGGAGGACGAAGGTCATGGAAAGGTGCGGCAGCGGGTTCGAAGAGGTGGACGCCCACAACATCGTACCGTGCTTGGCGGCATCACCGAAGCAGGAGTTCGCCGCCGCCACGTTCCGACCCAGGATCGAGCGTCATCTGCCGGACCGACTGGAGCACCTGCCCCCCTCTCCGTCACAGTTCAAGGATTGGCCGGGGGATGCCGAAACGAATGACGTATCGAAGATACTCGATAGGTACGAGAACGTGGCAGTCGACAAATGGGAGGGAGGTTCTTTCCATGCCGACCGAACACTGGGCGATTTCGTGCGGGAGCGTCTGCCTGGGTACGCTGAGAATAGGAACGACCCCAACCTGAACGGAGCTTATCGCAGGTTCGAAGTGGGCGCGTTCGTCGAGAAATACTTCAACCCAGGTCGATGACCTTTCCTTTTTCAGGTAGCACGGTCCGCACCGGGCACAGCTCGGCGAACTCCTCGGGCAGGGCGCAGTGCACCGGGACCACCACCTCCGGGGAGACCTTCCTGACGACCTTCCACAGGTCGTCAATTGCCAGGTGGCCGGAGCTGTGGAATCCCTCCTCGAAGTCCAGCGTTCCGTTCGTTTTCGACAGGCCGCGGCAATCGAACTTCATGAGATCTATCCAGTTCATCAGTTTCTGCAGGTTGTCCGTCTGCCGCAGGTCGTAGGCCATGCTGTTGGAGTAGACGTACGTTCCTCCTTTCCAATCCAGGTCGAGCAGCTTGGCCATGTCCCAGAACGAAAGGCACAGCATGTGCTCCTCCGGTTCCATGGCGATGTCGTCCGGATCGGCGACCTGCCATCCATCGTCCCTCAGCTTTTCCACCTGGTCCCATTCCTTGTCGGAGAGCGACCGGTACACCCACAGCGAATCCTTTCGCACGTTGCCGTCCACCTTGGCGATGCTCTGCAGGAGGGCCACGTCCTTGTAGGTGACCACCATGCGCTTGCCGGTCCGTCTGGCGATATCTATGAAGGTGTCCAGGCGCTCGTAGTTCTTTGCGGAAAAGTCGGCGATGGTCAAACCACGCCCGTCCTCCACCGCCGCCAGGCAGTTCTGGTGGACGACGTCCTCGGCGATCTCCCGCTCCGGTACCGGGCGACCGATCCTGGTGCCTTCGATTATCAGGGCTTTTGGGGAGAGCTTCCCGGCCTCCTCGGCGAAGCGGGCGGTGTCCTCCCCGTGGGCGCCGTGCATCCTGAGGTCTCCAGAGTAAACTATCCAGTCTCCATCGCCCCGGCGCAGGGCGAAGGCCGTGGCGCCGTAGATGGAATGGTCCACCGGGAAGGCCTTGTACTCGATCCCGTTCAGCTCCCCGGAGCCTTCGGACACGTCGCACATGTCACCTTTCTTCCAGTCCGGTTCGTCCTCTACCACCTTGCCGGTCAGCACCCAACGGCGTCCGCGGACACCCTTGTCCTTGCCCTTCGAGGCTACCAGGACCCGCGGCTCTCCTTTCTTGGGTTCGCGGACCGTGTGATCGAAGATATCAGTGGCCATGTCGGAACGACCGAGCTCGCTTGAGGCCCGCAGGATGGCGTAGGTCATGGGGCTGGCGATCATCGGGATGTCCTCGCGAAGGAACCCGGCGTTCCCGAAGTGGTCCTGGTGGGCGTGCGATAGGAACAAGGTGTCGACCCGGACCGGGGACATCGCCGTCCGGAGGTCCACCGGGTAGAGGTCAGGTCGGTAACAGTCCAGGGGTGGCAGCATTCCCAATCTCAGATAGTCTCTGACCCCCCGCCCGACGCGCGGGGTCACGAACTCGGAACAATAACGGTTGTTGACATCGAACGGCTCCCCGAAGTCCAGTAAGGCTCCGCGGTCCCCCAGGTCCACATGGACCTTGTTTCCCCCGACGACCCCCGCCCCTCCGTGCACAGTGATCTTCATATCAACGCACTTCGAACGGACTGGCAGGATTTATCGGTATGCATAAGGTCCAATGATCGGTACGGTCTCGGGTCCTTTTCAGGATGATGAAGGGTTTTGGCGTGGGAACGATGATCCACGGATCACCACTTGCGATCCACCATGTGTTGGTCCATGCGAACGTTGAGCAATTCCCTTTCTCTCTGGGCCTTGGAGTCCCTGCGCAGCTCGTGATCGGTCCTGATGCCCGCTCTACGGCTATCCACCCGCCCCTGACCATATCCGGACGGGCCGTGGAACAGAACCGCGATGGCGAGAACGAGGAAAATGAAACCCGACGTCCAAAGGAACATTGTGATGAACATGTTGATCGACATCATGTCATATCCGAAGAAAAACGACGAGATGGCTAGGCATATGCACAATACGCTTGCCAGTACCCTCATGGACAAGGTCGATCTCATTCTTCTCGATATTAACTGTACGTACGACCTTATAATATTATGGCAACATCGTTTTCAGCACTGTTCGGAGAGCCCGCCTGGTCCCCGGGCTACTTGAACCTTCCAAAGTAACGCCGGTCCACCCAGTAACCGCTCAGACCGGCGCTATTGCGTTCCGCCTGGATCGCCTGGTCGTTCTCCACCTGCCTCTCATGTTCGGTGCGGGGACCTCTGGTGATCGCACCATCGTGGCTGTGATAACCGTCCGGATGTCTGTAGAACCAGATGACGATGGCGGACATGAAGCAAACGATGGCGAAAGGCCAGATGATGAAGTCGCCTGTCGGGGCCAGGGAGAACAAGAACAGGCTGATCGCCATAAGCAAGGCCGAAGCCAAGAACCGCCACAGGAACCACCTCCACCTAGGACCCATGAGGAGCTGATTATCAGGCCGGAGCTTAAAACCGACCCCGCGCGCACCAATGGGTGGATCGGTCTGGTCCGATATACCGGGGTTCGGTCTCCCCCCATCGACGAGGTCCGTTTATTCCATCGGGGCAAGCGGCCGTTCTGAAAAAACGAATATACGGAGAGCGTATTGGAGGGTCATGGCAGCCATGACCTTCGCCCAGAAGGTGCTTTCGAAGGCTAGCGGAAAGGAAGCATATCCAGGTGACATCGTTTCAGCCAAGATCGACCTGGCCATGTCCCATGAGAACGCCGCCCTGGTGCTTCGTTCTTTCAAAGAAATAGGGGCCAAGGAGGTCTGGGACCCGGAGAAGATAGTGTTACTTTTCGATCACCGTATTCCTGCGAACACGACAAAGGCCGCCGAAGGTCACCAGTCTGTGCGCAACTTCGTACGGGCGGAAGGGCTGCCTAACTTCTACGATATGCGCGAGGGCATATGTCATCAGGTGCTGCCTGAGAAAGGGCACGTGCTTC
>DUJZ01000134.1:0-306 GCA_013329565.1 Methanomassiliicoccales archaeon | reverse complement strand
CCGGTCACCGCCAAGGACGTCATACTCCACCTCATCGGGAAGATGGGGGCGGACGGCTGCGATTACCGCTGCACGGAGTTCGTCGGGCCGATCGTGGATTCCTTGTCCATATCCGGCCGCATGACCATGTGCAACATGAGCATGGAGATGGGCGCCAAGGCGGGCGTAACATTCCCGGACGAGAAGACCAGGGATTACCTCAAGGGACGAACGTCCAAAGCATGGGAGCCAGTGACCTCCGACCAGGACGCCGACGTCGAGAAGATGTTCGACATGGACCTCACCGGCCTCTCGCCGCAGGTGGCC
>DUJZ01000093.1 GCA_013329565.1 Methanomassiliicoccales archaeon | reverse complement strand
TTCAGATATCGTTTCCGAACTGCCTGCACCGGGTTCTCCTTGATCTTGTTCTCGAACAGCAGCCACTCGTAGAACGCCGCCAAAGCAGAAAAGTTATAGCTCAGCGTCCGGTAGGCGATCTTTCTCTGGTTGATAAGATAGTCGATGTATGACTTCAGGACATCCTTGTCCACCTCGAAGACCGTCTTGCGCTTGGACATCAGGAAGAACATGAAGATGCGCATCGACGAAACGTAACTGGTCGTTGAACTCTTGCTCATGCCCTGCAGGTTACACTCGACCTTGAACTTATCCAGCAAGTCAAACATTTCCGGGTCGAGAAGGACGCTGCTCATCATCTCCCGTTTTTCGCTCACTTCAGCGCGCATCCTTCCACCGCAGGTTCCCACGTTCGTCCTTTCCAACCAATCCTACGTCCAGAAGGAAGTTCAATCCATCGCTCCATCTGTTGATCATGTCGTTGTCGTTCTTGTCGAACTGCATCGATTCCATCAGGTCGATTATGTGGACGCCGCCCTTAGGACCTCTCTGAAATACCTGGATCAAACTCCTGACCATGGTGACGTCCACGCTTCCGCCCTTGGCGCTCTGGTAGGCGCTGGACAGCCGGGAAAGCTCCACCTCCTGATTATGGAACGCCAAGTTCAGCGTATCAAAGCGCATTTGAAGCGCAGCCAGTTCCTTTTCCAACTTGTTAGCTTTCTCCTCAAGCAACGCCGGGGGCATGGTGACCCTCACCGCACCCATGCGGTGCTGCTCCACCACTTCCAGGATGTATTTCGAAAGGGGCATGCCGGAAGTCTCCGCAGCCCGCTTCCACTGCTGCGTGAGCTCGACCGTAGGCAGGTAAACGTCTATTTTGCGTTGCCGGATCGTCTCCGTCTTGCCCTGATTAGGGCGGCCGGAAGTCCTTTTGTCCGACGGTTTGTCTGACGTTTTTTTCAGGCCTTCCATTATACGAAAAACACGTCTGGCTATACCAATTTTTTGACGGTAAAAAAGTGCTCCCGCCGGGATTCGAACCCGGGTCTTCGCCTACCTTCCACCGCTTTTCAGCGATGTCGAAAGGGCGGAATGATTGGCCGGACTACACTACGGGAGCGCGGGTTGGCGCTTGATATTTGACTAATTACTTAAACATTAGTGAGGGCCGGATATGGCCAATAAAGCGGTCGCCCGCAAGCTCACCTTATGTTTGAAGCGATTGGCTAAGACCGACGAACACTTCAAGATAGGATTTATTAAGCACAATATCACTTCCCAGACTTCGTGGCCGCGAAGAAGAGTAACAGCTCCTGCTCCAAGTGCGGAAAGCCTTTCGTCGGTTTGATCGTCATCAAGGCGTTCGCCGCCATATACGCCATCTACTTCTTCGCCATGTTCTTCTTCAACCTGCTGGTGACGGGCGACGATTGGCTGCGGGAACAGGTGTCATTCATGGAGCCGATCATGCCCTTTGGCTGGGAGTACATCATCATCTCGTTCGTCTTCCTGATCATCGGCATGCCCATCGTCATGGCCGGCATATACCCCGCCATGGAAAAGAGGCACAAGAGCGCAGGCGTACTGGCGTGCAAGGAATGCGTGGCGGTCATCGCCAGAGAGCAGGCCGACGCGGCCGAGATGGCCCGGGCCAAGCAGGAAGCGCAGGCCTACGCCCACCAGGCCAAGATCGAGGGGCTGGAGAACGGAGATCCCTGGCTCGGCAAGCTGATCAGGTCCTGGAAGCAGGACAACCCCAACAAGCTGCCGGACGAATCAATGATCGACGAGCTGGTCATGGCCCGCAACATGGAAAAGGCCGGTAACTTCGAAAAAGCGGCGGTCATCCTTGAGAAGTACCGCTTCTGGGAAGAGGCCGGACGCATGCGCCGCCTGGACGACCAGAAGGTCATAAAGCACATCACCGTGGACATGAACGCGCTGATCGATCAGGTGGGGACGAAAGGATTGGCCATCCCGTACAAGTGCTCCTCCTGCGGCGCCAGCATCACCATCGACAAGGACTCCAAGCAGGAAGGCCTGAAGTTCTGCTCCTACTGCGGCACGGCGTACAACGTCGAGGACATGACCAAGATAATACAGCACGCCCTGGAGTGAACGTCCACCGTCATTCCAGCTGGGCCACCGTCTAGACCCTGTTACACCAATGTTATATAGAGGAACAGGTTTAAAGGAAACTTACCATTG
The DNA here is from genome assembly GCA_013329565.1 of Methanomassiliicoccales archaeon. GTDB lineage: Archaea > Thermoplasmatota > Thermoplasmata > Methanomassiliicoccales > UBA472 > UBA472 > UBA472 sp8940u. The sequence continues at coordinate 1,797 of DUJZ01000093.1, read as the reverse complement.
GAGGCTTCCATTGAGCAACGAACCTTACAACCAGGGCAGTGGCGCTGAGAGCGAGGAGATCCTTCGCCTCCCGTACCCGAAGATCAAGGAGGGCGAGATGTTCGGGATAGCGGATCAGCTGCTGGGCGCATCCCGCATCAAGATAATGTGCGCCGATGGAAAGTCCCGCATGGGCCGCATACCCGGGAAGATCAAGAAGAGGATGTGGATCCGCGAAGGCGACCTGGTCATCGTCCGACCTTGGGACTTCCAGGACGACAAGTGCGACGTCCACTACCGTTACACCAAAACTCAAGCGAGCCATCTGAGCCGCAAGAAGGTTCTGCCGAAGAACTTGGACATATTCTGAGGGATAGATGCCGACCGAGGAAAAGCACATCCTCAAGCTGGACCGCCAGGTGGACAAGCTCCGCCTCACCCGCTCCTTCGAAAGCTCGCAGGAAGGCCGCAAGGTCATGGAAGAGGTGTTCGACAACCTGACCCTCGGCGTCATTTTCAAGCTCACCTGCGAGAAGCGCATCGCCAACATCGATTTTCCCGTTTCGACCGGCAAGGAAGGGAACGTCTTCAGGGCCACGGCCCCGGACGGAACGTTGGTCGCGTTAAAGATATACCGCACCTCGAACGCCACCTTCAAGAACATCGCCAAGTACATCGAGGGCGACACTCGCTTCAAAGGCCTCACCGGCAATCCGCGCAAGCTCATCTACGCCTGGTGCACCAAGGAGTTCAAGAACCTCAACCGGCTGGAGCAGGCTGGCGTCCGCGTCCCTCATCCCACCCGTTTCCTGAAGAACATAATCGTCATGGACTACATTGGCGACGAGGTCATGGCCGCCCCGCAGCTACGGGCCGTCCAGCTCGAGGAGCCGGCGAAGATCTACCGCGAGATCGTCCGGTTCATGAAGCGCGCGTACCAGAAGGCCAAGCTGGTGCACGGCGACCTCAGCGAGTACAACATCCTGATGCACGAAGGGATGCCGTACGTAATCGACGTTGGCCAAGCTATGCTAACAGACCACCCCAACGCCATCGAGTTCCTGAAGCGGGACGTGAAGAACATCAACCGCTACTTCCGGAACATCGATGTCAGGGTGTGGAGCGACGAGACCGTCCTGAGATACGTCCAGGGGGTCAGAGAGAAATGAAGATCGTTAAGATTCCCAAGGAGCGCGTCGGCGCGCTCATCGGCCACGGCGGCGAGACCAAGAAGTTCCTGGAGCAGAGGACCGGCATCAGGATCATCATCGACGCCGAGGAGGGCGAGGTGTCGTTCGACGAAACCAAGACCGAGGACCCGCTCCTACCGTTGAAGATCATGGACATCGTCAAGGCCATTGGACGTGGGTTCGCGCCTCACAAGGCGTTCCGTCTGCTGGATGACGACGAGTACCTGGAGATCATGAACATCGACGATTACGTCGGGAAGGGGACCAACCAGCTGGTGCGCATACGGGCGCGCGTCATAGGCACCGGTGGCAAGACCCGCCGCATAATCGAGGACCTGGTCGGGGTGCACCTATCCGTCTACGGGGACACCGTGGGCATCATCGGCAACTCGGTCCAAATGCCGGTGGCGCGTACGGCGGTCGACATGCTGCTCAGCGGCAGCGAGCACGCCACGGTGTACAAGTTCCTGGAACGGAAGCGCGCCGAGCTGCACATCGCCGAGATGGGCTTCGACCTCTGATCATCTTCCGTTGTTGAGGAGCGCTAAGAGGTTACGAGGGAAAAGTTGCAGCTCCAGCCCCAGCGGCTCTAACCGTTCCGTCAGCTTTTTAGCTCTCGGCCCGGAGA
>DUJZ01000062.1 GCA_013329565.1 Methanomassiliicoccales archaeon | reverse complement strand
GGCGTTGTCCACGCAGGAGCCCATATGCAGCACCGGCGGGATGCCTAGCGAGCGGCACACGTTTCCGAGCGATTTGCCGGCCAGGTCGGCCGCCTCCGGCTGCATCAATCCCGCCTCGGCGCAGGCGATGGCCGCGCAACCGGTTTCCACGACCAGGATGTTGCGGCGGATCAGCTCCTTGGCCAGGGTGATGTGCCCGTAGTCCTGCTTGATCTTGGGGTTGTTGCATCCGACGATCCCGACGGCACCTCTGATCTTACCTTCAAGTATCAGGTCCAGCAGGGGCTTGAGCGTTCCTCCCAGGGCCGCCCTCAAAGCTTCCACGGAGAAGCCCACCACCGCATCCACCGGATGGTCGGGGATGATCACCCGTTCCGGTGAGCGGTTCTTGAAGTTGTCCACGGCGATGGCGACCATGCGCTTGGCCTGCTCGAAGGCGTTCTCCGGGGTCACTTCCATATAATATCCGCCCGGGATCTTGGCCTTGGGAGAGGTCGTGATCACCTTGGTGTGGTAGCAGGCCGCGGTGTTAGGCAGCGACGGGAATATGCACTGGTAATCGACGATCATCGCTTCCAGGGCCCCGGTGGTTATCACCAGCTCCTGGCTCAGGTGGTTTCCCGCTTGCGGGACACCCTTGCGCATGAGCAGCTCGTTCCCGGTGCAGCATAGCCCCACCAGGTTGATCCCCTTGGCTCCCTCCTCCTCGGCCCGGCGCTTCATCTCCGGTAGGGCCGCCGCCCTGACCACCATCTCCGAAAGGACGGGGTTGTGGCCATGCAACGATATGTTGACGTGATCGTGCTTCAGGACCCCCAGGTTCACCTTGCTGTTGCGTATCTGAGGCGTTCCGAACATAATGTCGCTCGCCTCCGTCCCGATCATGGAGCCGCCCCAACCGTCGCCTAACGAAGCTCGAACGCCATGGGTCAGGATGTTCCGGTAGTCGGCGCCCACGCCCATATGCACCCGGTGCATGGCCTCAACTATCTCACGGTCTATCGAGCGCGGCAGCAGCCCGGCGTCCTTCAGCATGCTGTAGGTTCCCGGGGGCATCCTCTTGGCCATGCTCAGCTCGCCCTTCATGGTTCCATACTCCTCGAGCATAGCTAAGGCCAGCCTCTCTGCCACCTTCTTCAACGGCCCGTCAGCGTCCAGCCCGTACTCCTTGGCCAGCAACCGCATCTTCCCTTCATCGGCGATGCCGTAACCAGGGGCCTTTCCTCTGGCCGCAAGTAGTAACGTCTCCGCCACCTCTCTCCCATGGTCGGAGTGGGATGCCGCTCCGGTAGCTATCTGGTCCAACAAGTTACGGGCAACGATCAGATCGGCCCCTGCGCCGCACACCCCGCGGCTCTTGCCCTCGCCCATTATGCGGCAAGGACCCATGGCGCATCTTTGACAGGACAAACCAGCTTCGCAGAACTTGCAATGCGGCTGCTGCTTCTCCAAACGGTCCCAGACCGTCTCCACACCGTCCAGCATGGTCTTGGACAGGACCTCCTTCACCGAAGGGTCCATGGCCCGCTCCTCCACTTTCGCTGGCACCTTGTCCGGCGTTATGTGCTCAGGAGGCGTTCGTATGCATTCCACTGTTATGATCTCCAGCTCCGGATCTTCTGACATTGGACCACCTACCACCATCCAAACGATGGTTGTGAAAAAAATTGGATTTCTGCCTATAATAAACTGTCCATTATTCCTCTGACGGCAAGGTTATATTGAACGAACCCATTCCAGGCCCGATGGAGCGATCCAAGGTATTCATAGGGGTGGCCTGGCCCTACGCCAACAGCGCGATCCACCTGGGGCACGTGGCCGGTTCGTTGCTTCCCCCTGACATCTTCTCACGATATCACAAGATGCGCGGAGACCGTGTGCTCATGGTCTCCGGCTCCGACCAGCACGGAACTCCGGTCACGGTACGCGCGGACAAGGAGAACTCGACCCCGCAGCAGGTGGCCGACCGCTATCACGAGGTGAACAAGAAGGCCATCGAGGACCTGGGCATCGAGTTCTCGCTCTTTACGAAAACTCACACCGAGAACCACTTTCAGGTGGTCCAGGAGATATTCACCGACCTTCTGGGAAAGGGGCACCTGGAGCAGAGGGAGACCCTGCAGTACTTCTGCCCCACCTGCGACAAGTTCCTGCCCGACCGGTACGTGGAAGGGAGATGCGCAAAATGCGGCAACGAGAACAGCCGCAGCGACCAGTGCGATAAGTGCGGGACGACGTTCGAGGTTGGCGAGATAGCCGATCCGCTATGCATCACCTGCAAGAGCCGCCCGGAGATGCGCGAGACCAGGCATTACTTCTTCAAGCTGACCGATTTCGAGCGACCGCTCCTTTCGTACGTTCAGGGCAGCAAGCACTGGCGATCCAACGTCCAGCTGTTCACCCGGAACTGGCTGGAATCCGGGCTCAAGGACCGGCCGATCACCAGGGACATGTCCTGGGGAGTTCCCGTGCCTCTACCTGGATCGGAAGGAAAGGTCATCTACGTCTGGTTCGAGGCGGTCATCGGTTACCTCTCGGCAAGCAAGGAATGGGCCAAGGCCACTGGGAACGAGGACGCCTGGAAGGAGTTCTGGACCGATCCCTCGGTGAAGGGCTACTACTTCCTGGGCAAGGACAACATTCCGTTCCACACCATCATCTGGCCTTCCATCCTTATGGGCTACGGCGGCCTCAATCTCCCGTACGACGTTCCGGCCAACGAGTTCCTTACTTTCAAGGGCGAGAAGCTCAGCAAGAGCAAGGGTCCGTCCATAGACATCCCGAGCATCCTGAAGACGTTCGACCCCGATCAGCTGAGGTACTATCTGGCAAGCAACATGCCGGAAGGCAAGGACGCCGACTTCTCCTGGGAGGACTTCGAGACCAAGGTCAATAACGAACTGGTAGCTACTCTCGGAAACTACTTCCACCGGGTGCTCAGCTTCACCCACAAGAACTACCACGAGGTCCCGCCGTTCATCGAGGGGCTGGGGGCGGAGGCGAAGCAGGTGGAGGAGGCCATCGCTCAGGCCATGGCCGAGGTGGAAACGAACCTGTCCACCTGCCAGTTCAAGAAAGGTCTCAAGGCCATAATGGACCTGGCCCAGTTCGGGAACCGCTTCTTCGACGCCTGCGCTCCCTGGAGCCTGCTCAAGACCGACCGCGCCAAGTGCGGCGGGGTGCTTCATCTGAACCTGAAGGTCGTGCAGGCCTTGGCCGTGCTGGGGTTCCCGTTCCTTCCCTTCACAACTCAGAGGCTGTGGGGATTCCTGGCCAACGATGGCGCGCTGGGAGAAGGGTCCTGGGACCTGGTCCGGAAGGACCTCAACGTCGGCCGCGCGCTTCCTGAGCCTAAGCCGCTGTACCGCAAGGTGAAGATCCAGCGGGAGGAATCGGCGTTCTCCGGGTTCGAAGCGTTGGACCTGCGCGTCGGGCTGATCGAATCCGTCGACGACCATCCCAACGCCGACAAGCTGATGGTTCTGAAGGTAAACATCGGCCGCCCGATACAGCTGGTCGCTGGCTTGAGATCATTCTACAGCAAGGAGGAGCTCACCGGCAAGAAGGTGGTCGTGATAACGAACCTGGCCCCGGCGAAGCTCCGCGGCGTGGAATCGCAGGGCATGGTCCTGGCCGCGGAGGCCGGAGAGAAGGTCAAGGTGCTCACTCCCGCCGGTCCGGCGGAGCCTGGCGACAGGGTCAACAGCGGCCTCGGCTCGGGAACCAAGGTCCTGACCTTCACGGAGTTCCAGGCCTTCACGCTGAGGACCGGCACCGTCCTGAACGACCAGGAGGCCGACCTCGGCAAGAAGGTGAAGGCGGACACCTCCGGTCTCGTGAAAGCATCTCAGGCCGCCTTCTTCCTGCCCAAGGAAGGGGCGGACGTGGCCCTGCCGCTATTCACCGAGAAGAAGGTCAGCATAGGCGTGGACGGAGATCTGGACAACGGGGCGAAAGTGAGATGAAGTTCGATCTGCACGTGCATTCCAGCCATTCCGGCGATTCCAAGAACCGCATCGAGGAGGTGCTGGACGCATGTGTTGTGAAGGGCCTTTCCGGCCTGGCCATCATGGACCACAACTCCCTGGAGGGGTCCCGCTACGCTCTCTCCCTTAAACGCGACGACATCCTGATCATCCCGGGGATGGAGATATCATCGGCCAAGGGCCATATACTGGCATACAACGTCCACGAGGAGGTCCCCCGCGAGCTTGACGTGGCGGAGACGATCGACCTCATCCGGGCGCAAGGGGGCATCGCCGTCGCCGCCCACCCCTACCGCATGTGGTCCGGACTAGGCGAAGAGGTAACCCTCGCCAATGATTTCGATGCCATCGAGATACACAACGGCCGCTCCACTCACAACCATAACGATCTGGCTGCGAAGCTGGCGGTCAAGATGTGCAAGCCGTTCACCGCCGGCAGCGACTCGCACGAGCCGTCCACGGTCGGCAATGCCTATTTTGTCAGCTCAAGGGACTGCCATTCCGTGGAGGACGTGATAAAGGAGGTCCTTTCCCTCGATGGGGATACGGGCGGCAAGCACCGGCCGAAGGCGGATTCGATCTCCTATGGTGTGAAGTGCATAGGCGAATGGTTCGGCCGCGGCTTCAGGAAGATGTGATCAGGCGATGATCGGTCTGACCATGTTGAGCACCTGCTCCTGATCGACGTGTCCGTCTATCAGCAGCCCGAGCAGATGGCGCGGGCCAAGGTCCACCACCAGCAGGTTCTTCTCCGAGAAGCGTAGGGACACGTATCGAAGGTCGTCGTTCATCTCGTGTCCCACCTGCTCTGCGGTTCCGTAGGCCAGCGAGGTAATCGCCGAGTACATGTTCCGATCTGCAAACTTCGGCGTGTTGCCCATGACATAATTACCGGCACGGGAGCAGACATAGGCGGATACCACGCCCTCTATGGCGGACACCTTCTGCAGCATCTGTTCGAAATCCCTCTCTTCCAACCCACGCATCTCCCGGTAGAAATATGGCAAATGGGAATAAAACCTTTGCCCATTGGATGTCTGGGGTGCGAATGAGAACAAAAGGATTTATTGGACCTACTCCATAATACATGCATGCCCCCGGTCTCACTGCGCAGCATTCTGCCTATTTCCGCCAAGGGAAGGACCGAGGCCGATCGCATCGAACCGATCCTCTTAGACTCCCTGGCCTCCCCATTGTCCATCGAGCGGAAGCGCATGGAGTCCCGGGTCCTCAACATGGCCAAGGACGAGACCGAGAGCATGGTGGCCATGCTCCTCCGTTACACCGACGCCAAGAACGAGAATGCCCGGGAGTCCGTTCTGAGGCTGCTGGACGACATATCGCTAACCAGGGAAGGCAAGGCGGCCGTTCTGGAGAACCTCTCGCACCCCGATCAAGAGGTGAGGAAGGGCGTACGGACCATGATGGTCCGTATCTGGGGCGAGGGGACGGACTCCTTCGCCGCCGATTACGAACAAGCTTTGCTGCTTATGAACCTGGCGCGCAGCCGGGATATCTTCGTGGACGATATCATAACCCTCTCCGAACTGGTCAAGGTGACCCTTCTCGAGGGTGACCGGGAGGAGGCCCTGGAGGGCATCTCGGTCGTGGTCGAACTGCTCAAGCACCGCTATAAGGCGGTGGAAACGATGAAGAACTATCTGGCGGACATGCTGAAGATCACTCCGGAGCTTTCCAAGCTGGGGATGATGAGCGGGAGGATCGAGGAATCCCTGCGCAGCGCATCNNGGTGTGTTCGTCCGGGAAATGCTCACCGAAGCGCCGCACGTTCCGCTCGAGCAGCTGAACGGCATGGACGTCTGGATGTTCGCCCGGCTGAAGGAACTGGTGGCGGAGGGCACCACCCTCAACGNNCCTCCCGCCGGTCGGAACTGATCGACATGGTCGGCTCCTTCCTGAGCGAGGAGGTATTCCCGTACCTCCGCGACAAGGCCCAGGACAGACTTACCGCCAGGGACCCCTCGCTGCTGTTCGCCCTGTACATAGCTGGGCTCACCTGCCTGAAGCTCCTTCACGATCCGCTTACCAGGGTTGCCGAGGAGCTGTACGTGACTTACTTCCGGGATCTGGAAGGGGTCTCGACGGTCGCTGACATATCTTGGCCCTCCGCGGTCATGTGAGCCTGACACCGGTTCTCACGTCTGACATCCGTCATCCGTTGTCCAGGTCTTTAAAATTCAGTAAAATATATATTTGCGTTTTTCGTTATACTAAGCAGAGGGATGCACTTATGACCAGTTCTTTGGTTAAGAACGCTTTAGCGAACACTAAGTACGAGAGCACGAACAACGGCAAGGCCGAGCCTGTCAAGCAGGAGCCCGCCCCGTCCCAACCAGCACCCAAGTCGAACATCGACGAGGAGCTGGCCAAGATCGCGGCCCAGCTAGACGTGTGCATAAAGATCATCGGATGCGGCGGTGGCGGATGCAACACCATCAACCGCTGCTGGGAGGCCAATATCAACGGGGCACAGCTCTGCGCCATCAACACCGACGCCAAGCACCTGCTGACCGTCAAGGCCCCGCGCAAGATCCTGATCGGAAGGAGCGCCACCCGCGGCTTAGGTGCAGGAGCCAAGCCGGAGATGGGAGAGGCGGCCGCCCGGGAGAACGACGGTGACATCAGGGAGTTCCTGAACGGTTCTAACATCGTCTTCATCACCGCCGGAATGGGCGGCGGCACCGGTACCGGTTCCGCTCACTACGTCGCCAGGATAGCCAAGGAGCAGGTCCGTGCGCTGACCATCGGCGTCGTGACCATGCCTTTCAAGGCCGAGGGGACCATCCGCATGGAGAACGCCCTGGACGGTCTGAACAAGATGAGGCTCATCTGCGACACCACCATCGTCATACCGAACGACAAGCTTCTGGAGCTGGTGCCCAAGCTACCGGTCGACGCCGCCTTCAAGGTGGCCGACGAGGTGCTCATGCAGACCATCAAGGGTCTGACCGAGATCATAACCAAGCCCGGCCTGGTCAACCTGGACTACGCCGACATCATGACCGTCATGAACGAGGGTGGAGTGGCCTTCGTTGGTATCGGGGAGGGTAACAGCGACGAGGACGACCGCGTCAAGTCCGCGGTGCACGAGGCGCTGACGTCCCCGATGCTGGGCGAGATCGAGCTGAAGGAGGCCAAGGGCGCCCTGATCCGCGTCGTGGGCGGTCCGGACATGACCGTTGGCGAGGCGCAGCGTGTGGCGGAGATAGTCACCAACAGCGTTTCCCCCCGCGCTCGCATCATATGGGGATGCTCCATCGACCCCGAGCTGGAAGGTATCGTCAAGGTCCTGCTCATCATCACCGGCGCCAAGTCCAAGTACATCATGGGCAGCCGCGGTGCGCCGGTCAATATGCAAAGCAACCAACAGGGCTACCAGCAGCAGTCCCAGTACCAGCAACAGCCGTACCAGCAGCAGAGGCCGCGCAACCGGGACGACGACATCGACTTCGTACGCTGATGCGATGGGGGTCAACGAGGGCTGCGCCGAACGACCCGGTCACCGTCCACTAAATGTCGCCGGTGGCCTCTAAAAGTCAAAAGCGGCGTCGCCGAAGCTGATCGCCGGGCAAGGCTCGAAGCAATCCCCGCAATGGATGCATCGAGTCGCCTCAACGCGAACCTTCCCCTGCATCAGCACAAGTGCACCCTCTTTGCATCTGGCGATACACACTCCGCACCCGACGCATTCCTCGGCCTTAACCACCGCACGGCGAACCTTTTCCACATCTCTCTTTATTTTCTCTTGGTCCGCTCCTTTGGCGATCAGGGCGCCCTCTCTGAACATCGTGACGTTGCCTACGGAGCACCAGCCCTCGTCCGCGCCCACATCAACCTCGCCGACCATGTTGAGCACGCTGCTGACCCGCTCCAGGTCCAGGTCGCGGGAGAACGCCCCCTCTATGCTGAATCCCAGCGTGCACGGGGAAAATCCATCCTGCATCTTCAGGCGGAGGTTGCCCTCGCCGGTCCTGGGCACATCCTTCCGTACCAGCTCGAAGCCGGGGATGTTGCGCTTCAGCTCTTCCATGACCGACGGCGGCACCCTCTTCCATCGCCAGAGGCCGTGCTCCACCCATTCCGGGCCGAGCCCCTTCTTCTCCGCGTATGCTCGAAGGAACGTATCCCACCGATCGTAGGTGGGACTTGATCTAGCGACATCCAGATCGCCCATGTCCGAGGCCGGGCAGAGGAAGCAGCCGATGCGGTCCAGCCCGTTCTCGTACCAGGGGTTGTAACTGACGCCGCTCTTGAACGTGTATAGCCAGACGTGCAACGACGTCCAATCCTGGATGGGCGAGGCCCCGATCTGACCAGGCGTCCATGGGTTGCGCCAGACTCGCGGTTTCGCTGAGCGCTGCTCCGATTCGTAACGTCTCTGTCCGATGAACGAAAGCACCCCGTCAGGATAGTGCTCCACGATGGCCTTGACCGTCGGACCTAGCTTGTTGGTCTTGCAGCACCAGCGGTAGTCCTTTCCCGGCGGCCCGAAGAACTCCAGGTTGCCGAAGAAGGCGTCCTCTCCGGCCTTCCCGAGCACCAGGTCCAGCTTCAGTTCGTCCTTCAACCGATGAACGTAAGCCACCGTCTCCGGGAACTCCAGGCCGGTGTCGATGAAGAAGACCGGCAGGTTCAGGCCGGCCTCTCTTGTCAAAAGCAATGTCGCCAGGGAATCCTTTCCCCCGGAGAAGGAGACCACCTGCGGAATGTCCGCATGCTCCTCCGCGAGCTTCAGGATGAACTCCACGCCCTCCCGGACGCGCCTCTCCATGACCCTGGCATTCGCCTCTATGGCGATGTTCCAGTCCGCCTTCGGCCTCTCCGCCGAGGGAACGCTCCTCTCGGCCCAACGGACCTTTACCGCCGCTCCCCGCTCGGCGTTGCGCATCTCCTCCGAGGACATGCGCGCGACACCGGTAGCCAAGGCGTTCCCTTCCGGGTCCAGGACGATCACTTCCTCGCCCTTCTGGAAATCACCGACCACCTTGTTGACGCCGGGCGCCATAAGGCTCTGGTTTCCCAGGATCGGCTCCACCGCCCCTTGGTCCGCCCACACCAGGTTCTTGCTGGCCTTGCGAACTATCCTCGCGGCGGCCTTTACTCGGGGCAGCGCCCTCCAGCCGATGCCGAGGTCGTAGCGCATGGTGATGACGACCTCTCCGTCAGCGATGACCTCGTCCATGCGGTCCAGGGCCGGTACCTTGTTGAACAGGTAAACGGAACCGTCCGGCAGAAGCGTTTCCCCGGTTCCCTCGCCGAACTGCCTATCGACTTGATTCCGCACGAAGTCGATGTCGTGCTGGAACGCCGGCCTGGCGTCCCCCGGAGGGGTCATTTCCACCTGGTGAGTGCCGTTGCCGCAGCGGGCGCACTTGACGTCCTCCAGCACCGGTACGCTGCATTGATCGCACCACCGAAGGTGCATCTTCCCTAGCCGGACCTCGGCCATGTCTGCGGCTAGTGCAGGAACCCCTATAAAATGTATGTTCCATCAATAACGGGGTCCGAACGTCGATCCTGGCACAGCGTTCCGGCATAGTGTCGGAGAATCGAAGGCTAATATAGCAGTAATCTCATCATCCCGCCTGATACCATGAAAGCCACCGCGCGCACGATGGGTATCAGCTACGCGATCCGGGAGATGCTGCTTCCTGCGAGAGAGCTGGAGAAGCAGGGTCACAAGATCATAAAGCTGCATATCGGGGACCCCAACAAGTTCGACTTTGAGACGCCGAAACATGTAAGGGACGCCCTCTGTGCCGCCGTGGAGAAGTGCGACAACGGCTACGAGGAGTCCGAAGGAAACGTAGAGCTCCGGAAGGCCATCATCGAGAAGGAGAAGAAGAAGAACAACATCGACCTGAGCCTGAAGGACATGGTCGTCACCAACGGTGTGACCGAAGCGCTACAAATGATCTGCGCGGCCACCATCGACGTTGGCGATGAGGCGCTCGTCCCAGGTCCGAGTTACACATCCTATCTCGAGTTCCCCAAGTTCTTCGGCGGCAAGGCCATCACCTACCGCACCATGGAGGATGAGGGCTGGCAGCCGGACATCGACGACCTGCGAAAGAAGATCACGCCGCGCACCAAGTTCATTGCGGTGATCAACCCGAACAATCCGACCGGCGCCGTCTACGGCCAGAAGAGGCTGAAGGAGATCGTGGACCTGGCCGGGGAGTACGGGCTCTTCGTCATCTCCGACGAGATATACGACCTGATGACCTTCGAGAGCGAGCATCATTCACCGGCGACGTTGGCCAAGGACGTGCCGGTCATCCTGGTGAACGGGTTCTCCAAGGTCGACCTGCTGCCTGGCTGGCGGTTGGGTTACGCCGCGTTCCACGACACCACCGGTCAGCTGGACGAGATAGAGGAGGCCGTGCACAAGCAAGCGAGGCTCCGTCTAAGCGCCAACGCTCCCTGCCAGATGGCAGTGATCGAGGCGCTGAATCACCCCAAGGACCATCTGGAAGGCATGCGCAGCAAGCTGAAGGCCCGCGGCGAGTTCGCCTACAAGCGGGTCAACGAGATACCTGGTCTTAGCTGCGTCAAGCCGCAGGCGGCCTTCTACATGTTCCCCAAGATCGAGTCGGACCACTGGAAGAGCGACAAGGACTTCGTTCTGGACATCCTGCACCAGTGCCACGTTCTTCTCGTCCCCGGAAGCGGTTTCTGTCCCGAGTACGGAAAGGGGCACTTCCGCATGGTGTTCCTGCCCAACGAGGAGATACTGGGGCAGGCCTTCGACCAGATCGAGTCGTACATGAGCAAGGTGGCCTGAGGCCGCCTCTCAATTTCTTTTCAATTCTTTTTTAGGAACAGAAGCAGGCCCAGGACGATCACCGCTACCGGGACAGCTAACGGCCAGGAGGGGAACGGTGGGCCTCCCTCGTCGAAAGTTGTGTAGTAAGTGGCGATGTTGAGGGACAATTCGGTTGAGCTGTTCGATAGCCAGTACTGCAACGTGACCACCTCGTCATCGTCGCTGCAGCTCATGAGCCAGTAGGCCTCCCCCACATCGGAGATGTCCATCTGCCCTTTTACAGGTTCAAAGGAATCGTCCAGGGCAAACGTTGAATTGGATAGCTTCCATTGGAAATCGACGTACTCGCGGAGGTATGGGATCACGATGGCGTTCCCGCAGACGGACGCGCTCTTCTCATACATGCGATAATTGTCGTAATCCCCCAGGGAGACCAGAGGCTCGTCTTCCTGTTCTTCAGCGTCGTAGACGAATGAATCGGAGAGGTACTCGTTCCCGACCCAGTAAACGAAGTACTTGCCGTTGAATGGAAGAAGTACCGCATCGCAGAGGTATTCCGGCACCGTCAGGTTCTCGACCATCTCATGGCTTTCCAGGTCCCAGGCGACGATGGTCGGGACGGGTATCAGTTCAGTATCGTTCCCATCGAACTCAATGAAATAACCTGGCATCTTGTACAGCGCGCCATCGTCGATCAGAAGGTCGACCATGTTGGCATTGTCCAGTTCGGGGATCGCCCAACCTTCCCCCAGCTCCATTGTCTCGAGGTCCAGTTCGTAGATGACCACCCGGTTGCTCGAGGGGTCCTCATCCGATATCCCCTGGTATCCGATCAGGTAGATCTCGCCCTCCCCCTGCAGTAAAGAGTAGATTATGGTGTTGTCGTCGAGGTTCTCCATACCGGCCAGGGAACGGTTCTCCAGGTTTCCGCTCCGCAGGTCCAGTCGTCCCACGGTGTAGTTGTGGGTGACGTTCTGGTCTACAATCTCCTGATCGTCAAGCAACAGATATACCGAATCGCCCACCTTGGCCGGGAACCCTCTCTGCCAGTTCACCCAATAAGGGTCCAATCCGGTGAACTCCTCCCCCTTCTCCATCTCCAGGCTGGCATCGTTCTGAATGAGGAAGTACATCGACGACATCGTCACCAGCAGCACCACCCCCACAGCTGCGACTATCAACGCGAGCTTGTTCATTTCCTCACAGGGACAACATTTTTTAGAGGTGGCTTAAAATTAATGTAGAAAATCATGAAAACGGAAAAGGTTTCAATAAAGGCGTTTCAGCATCTTGACGCAGGCTTCCATGGCGTTCTTGGCGTTCTCGATGCGGTCCTCCGCCTGAAGNNGGGCTTAATAATAATGTAGAAAATAATGAAACGGAAAAGGTTTCAATAAAGGCGTTTCAGCATCTTGACGCAGGCTTCCATGGCGTTCTTGGCGTTCTCGATGCGGTCCTCTGCCTGCAGCCGGGTCATTCCAGGTCCGGTTATTCCGAGGGCGACCGGCTTCATGAACTCCACCGAGAGATCGGTGACCTTGCGGGCGGCGTTCTGGATCACGATCTGGTCGTGTTCCGTCTCCCCCTCGACCACGCAGCCCAACGTCACGACGCCGTCTATGGCGTTGTCCTTGACCAGCATCTTGACCGCCAGTGGTATGTCGAAGACGCCAGGGACATGTACCACCTTCGTCACGTTCACGTCCAGGAACTCGGCGTGGGCCTTGGCCCGCTCCAGCATCATGCTGGTTATGTCGTAGTTGAACTCCGAGACCACTATTCCTATGTTGTACCTTGTCATGTTCATCTCTCCCTGACCGGGCCAACGTCCTCGTAGCCCTGCCTTAGTCCCCGGCCGGCGTTCTTGATCAGCCGCTCGGGCTTGAATATCATGTCGTAGGCGTTCCGGGCGTGCTCCCTGGCTCTCTGCTCCATCAGCCAGGCTAGTTTCCCTTCGTCCGCCTCGTCCTCGTGGACGAAGAC
>DUJZ01000095.1 GCA_013329565.1 Methanomassiliicoccales archaeon | reverse complement strand
GCCTTGCTGTTCTCGTTCCTGGGATTCCTCTTCGCCGCTCCCGGCGCAGTGTACATCCAGGGAAGGATAAGCAAGAAGCAGAACGGGATCATATCCCTGGCCGGACCGTCCACCAATATCATGTTCGGGACGGCGTTCATAATCCTTTGGCTGCTGTTCCCGTCCTACGGCATGTGGTCCGCCGCGTTCAACTGGGTAGGAGTGCTGTCCCTCATCCTGGCCGGCTTCAACCTGATCCCCCTGGGACCTTTGGACGGCAAGAAGGTGTTGGCCTGGAGCCCCACCGCCTGGGTACTGGCGATCGTCGTAACCGCCGTTCCCCTGGCCATCGGCTACGGGTTCATCTAGGACTCAGGTCCTGGCAAGGGTACCTCAGGTCGCGGATGATCCCGCCCTCCCACTGCATCAGCTTGCCGGGGTTCAGGATGTCCTTGGGGTCCATAGCTTTCTTGATCGTCAGCATGGTCTGCCAGGCGTCAGGCCGTTCCCTCATCATGTAAGGCGCCTTGGATATCCCGATGCCATGCTCCCCGGTAACGGTTCCTCCCAGGGAAATTACAACATCGAAAATCTGGCCGACGGCTCTTTCGCCCCGTCTCCAGGAATCCTCCGAGCAAGGATCGAGCAACATCTTGGTGTGCAGATTTCCGTCCGCCGCGTGGCCGTAAGTGCCAACGATGACCTGGTTCTCATCGGCGATGCGATGGAACGCCACCACCGCTTCCGGAATTTTGGATATGGGAACCGCCATGTCATCTGCCAGCGAAACGGAGACGAGCTGGTCCCCCAGGCGGCTGAGGGCGGACATGACCGACTTGCGGGCGCTGGTCCACTTGGCCATCTGCTTGGTGTCGTCGGACACCTGAACGCTGGAGGCGCCGCTCCTGCGAGCTACGTCTTCCGCCACCTTCAGCTCCTTGGCCACCATCTCCGGGTCCCCGTCCACCTCTATCATGCAGATGGCCTGAACGTCGGGGAGATCGGCCCCGACCGCTTTGTTGACGGCACGGATGCAGATGTCGTCCATAAGCTCGGTGGCTGACGGTATGAGCGGCACGGAGATGAGGTTGGAGACACATTTTCCAGCGTCCTCCAGGCGGTCGAATGCGGCAAGGACCATCGCGGCCTTCTTGGGCCTGGGGGCGATCTTGAGGGTCACCTCGGTGATTATGCCTAGCGTTCCCTCACTGCCCACGAACATACGTTCCAGCTGGTAACCGGAGGAGTTCTTGATGGTGTTCGTGCCAACGTGGATCACCGATCCGTCCGCCAGAACCACCTCCAGCCCGAGCACGTAGTCCCTGGTGGCGCCGTACTTCACCGCCCTCATTCCCGAAGCGTTCGTGGCCACCATCCCGCCGATGGTGCAGGCCTCGCCGCTTCCCGGCGTGGGAGGGAAGAAGAACTTGTGCGGAGCCAAAGCTTCGTTCAGACGGTCATAGACGACGCCCGCCTCCGCCACGCAGTAGAGGTCGTTCACCCTGACCTCCTTGATGCGGTTCATGCGTGTGAGGTCCATGACCATTCCCCCTTTGATAGGTACGGCCGCCCCGCAGAGCCCGGTCCCTCCGCCCCTAGGCACTATGGGAATCCCTTCCCGGGAGGCCAGTTTCACCAGGGAAGAGACCTCTTCGGTGCTTCCCGGACGCACGACCACGTCCGGGGTGTGATGATGGATGGACGAATCGAAACCATAGGTATAGAGATCGGCGATGCTGGTCGAGCAGTGCTCCTCCCCCACGATCGAAACTATCTTCTTGACGACATCTTTAGCTAGGTTCATTCCGGGCGATATACACAGACGGGGATAGATAATCGTTGCTGGTGAGATCTAGTGAGAAGATCGTTCGGTTAAGGCAAGCGCTCACTGGTGCAAGATCCCTCCATCGCTTCATAGACCCAGTACTTAATTTTTCGCATTGATGAGGCGCTCATCGGACCTCGCTCGGAAGGAGGCTTCGTTTCGATCGAACGCCAGTGGCGATAGTATGAGGAAGTTGTTCATATGCAGCAAATGGGTATTTAGGATTGAGGTCCGAAGAGATGGTCGTCGGATTGTTGGAAGAGATCACCGCGGAGTGCTTCTTACGGGGAGCCAAAATGATCGGTCACGTAAAATCGTTCCTAACCGCGGAAGACGGTTCGACCACCGACATTAGCCTGATAGATATAGACATAGGACCTACAGTGCACAATCGCTTCGAAGGGGCGAGGATGAATAAGGGGGAGCTGATCGTGCACGTGATCGTTCAAGGTATGTGGGACCCCCAGGTTCGTGAGGCCGCCTTGGAGGTAACCAAGCGCTTCATGTCGGAGCGCGGGATCGAATATGAGGCCGTCAGCGATTTCTATGAGAAGGAAAAGCGCTTAAAGGATTGAGACCAGGCAATGCCTTTTTTACTTTTACTTCTTTAATAGGTCCATGAACCATAGGGAAAGGTTCGAGGCCGGATTAGCAAGGGAACCTGCGGATAGGCCTGCGATCATGTATCAGCATCTGGGGGCGGCAAAGCATGTACTTGCCGCTGCCGGTCTTACCATGCGCGAGGGGTTCCATGACCCTGAGACCTTTGCCCGAATAGCTATGATGGGGCAGAGGATCACCGGTTTCGATAACGTGATGGCTGGATGGGGAGATGTCCTAGTGGAGGCACGCGCCCATGGTATGCAATGGGTCTTCCCGGAGAGGGACTTCTACCCTCGCGCGAAGAAATATGTGGAGATGACCCCGTCTAACCTCGATAAGATAGTTCCTGTTGATCCTATGAAGGATGAATACTGGTCCGTCCCTTTGAAGGCCGCCAAGTTGATGATGGACCGTGTTGGCAGGGAAGTGGAGGTCTTGGGATCTATGGTCACGCCCATGGGCATCGTGGGCGAGATGGTGGGTATGGAGAACCTGCTCATGGCTACAATGAGCGATCCAGGGATCGTAGAACAACTGTTAGGAACGGTCGTTGAATCCCTCAAGACCTATGGAGAACATATCTCTCGCTTTGGCATTTCCACCATATATGTAGAGGATGCGGCTGAACTGAGCCTGAGCTCGCCGGAGAACATCGAACGATACCAGCTTGCCAGCCTCAAGAAGGCCGTTAGCTCCTTCCATTCCCATGACATAAAGGTGATAACGCACAACTGCGCCGCCAACCCTTATCTGGACGGATATATAGGAATAGGGGCGGACGCTGTTACTTTTCATGTGACGGCGGTCGACCTAGAAAAAACGATGGCCATGTTTCGGGGTCACGTTGCCGTCATGGCGGGGATAGACCAAACGGTTCTATTGTTCAATGGGACCGAGAAAGAGATACAGACCGAGGTGGATAGGATATTTAACGTCTGGGGAGATAGCCCAGGGCTCATGTTCACCACCGGTTGCGAGATGGCCTTCAAAACACCTATGGAGAACATCATTGCATTCAGGGAGGCGGTGGCACGGCATGGAACATCACTGGACTGAGATAGGATCGAGCATCAGCAATCGTTCAATTCGGATACGTTGAGCCAGATAGTTAAAATTACATGGTTTTTAATTAGAAATTCGCTTCAATAGGTACTGACCTAATATCATGGTGATGTATTGTGATAAGGAAAAGTGAGCAATTCTCGCAGGCTCCAGACATGATCGGTCGCGCCCAGGACCATCATCGGAGTTCGTCTGGCCGAACTGCCTGAAGCGTCGTCACGCTTCAGCGACATATGCGGCCGGCAGCAGTTGAAGTGAGCGAAGTAAAGCGTCATCTGCTCATCCAGGTCGCGTTGCTTCTTAGAGAAGGCCAGCGTCTTCCTGGCCAGTCTTTTGTTGTCCTGCCTCATGGTCAGATCGCACCTTTCCACGAACGAGGTGGTGATCTCGCCGGCGGCGATGTCCGCTCCGAAGATCACCCTGCGTTCCACTTGCACCAGGTGACCACCGAGTTGATGTTTCACCACCTGCGCATAGCGTAGGTCCGGGGGAGGAGCTAGCCCAGGCTTCCGCGGCCTGCCCCTCCTCCCGGTAAGCGGATTCTCCGTCCACTGGCCATACATTATCGGGATCGCCCGGGAATATAGTTTGAGGCCGTCGCTGACGAAGAAGGGCGTGCCCGAGACGCGCCCTCATCTTCGCCACTATCGTATCGGCGAGGCGCTGGCGCCTCGCTCCGACGACATGCGCCAGCACCGCCTTGCTGACCGGGCCTACCGCGGTCCGGACCCAGGTTCCGTCGTCCTGATAGCGGCCCATTCGCGGAACTGTTTTTTTTG
>DUJZ01000105.1 GCA_013329565.1 Methanomassiliicoccales archaeon | reverse complement strand
GAGGACTTCGTCACCGACCTCTTCATCGCCACCACCCACGAGTACATCCTCTTCTTCACCGATATGGGCAAGGCCCACTGGCTCCGGGTCTTCGACGTCCCATCTTTCGGCAGAACCGCCCGGGGAAAATCGATCGTAAACCTCCTCTCCCTGGAGGCGGACGAGAAGATCACCGAGGCGATCCCGGTCAAGAGCTTCGACTCCGAGGGGTTCATCGTCATGGCCACGTCCCTGGGACAGGTGGTCAAGACCCCCATCCGGGCCTACAGCAACCCCCGGAAGGGCGGGATCAAGGCCGTGAACCTCCGGGGCGATAGCCTGGTCGCGGCCCGGCTCACGGGAGGCGACCAGGACCTGATCCTGGCCACCGCCGGCGGCAAGGCGATCAGGTTCTCCGAGGCTGACGTCCGCCCTAGCAACCGGGGATCGATGGGGGTCCGGGGCATAACCCTCGAAGGCGAGGACAAGGTGATCTGCATGGACGTGGTCCGGCCCGGGTCATCTCTCCTGACCGTGACCAGGCAGGGCTACGGGAAGAGGACGGAGCTCTCCGAGTACTCGCCCCACCGCCGGGGCGGAAAGGGGATGAAGAACATCGACTCCAGGAAGGGGGACGTCGTCGCCTCCCGGACCGTCTCCGAGGAGGACGAGCTGATGATCACCACCAAGGACGGGGTGATGATCAGGATCCCCGCCTCCGACATCCGAATTCAGGGCCGGGCGACCCAGGGGGTCCGGATCATGCGGCTGAAGGCGGGGGACGAGGTGGCGGCGGTGGCGCGGATCAACTAGGCCGCTGCTGAAGGCGCTAAAGGCGCCACCACCGTTTTTTACCTTTTTTTTCCATCCTTTTATCGTGATCATTTTAGATTTAGAGCCATCAGGGGAAGGGCTTTCCCTCCTCTCGGTATTCCTCTTTTATCATCTCGAAGACGTTGGCAATCTCTGCCTCTGCCTCTTCGGGAGTCCTCCCCCAGGCGTGGCATCCCGGGATGGCGGGGACGCGGGCGACGAAGGTGCCGTTGTCGTCCGGACGGAGGACGATGGTGTAGTCGCGAAGGCTATTCATCGGAGGTTATTTTCGCTTTTGTGAATATAAATCTTCTCTGCGAAAGCAAAAGGCTGACCAAAAGGAGGCAAGATCTCATGAACCCCAGTCTCCGTTTCCTGCCCGATCGGAATCGCAGCTGAATGAGTGAGATCGTCTTGGAAGCGGTTCTTTATCAGCCTGAAAACATGTCAGAGATGGATATGCAGACCTCCAGCTTCGCCCGCTCCGGCTCCCACCCCAGGGCCGTCGCCATCTCCCGGACCCAGCCCCGCGGCTGGACCGGCCGCGTATACGAGCCGCTCGCCCCCTCCTGGCGCCTGGTGCAGGAGGCGAAGAGCGGCGCCATCGACGAGGACGAGTACATCCGGCGCTACCGCGCGGAGGTCCTCTCGAAGCTCGATCCCGTCAGAGTCTATGCCGACCTCGGCGACGACGCCGTCCTCCTCTGCTGGGAGAATTCGGGCGCCTTCTGCCACCGGCGGCTGGTGGCGGAGTGGTTCGAGGATAGGCTGGGGGTCTCGGTGCCGGAGGTGGGCGAGGAGGGCGGCGCGAAGCAGGCGAGGCTGGGGGAATGGACTGGGTGCCCCACTCCAGACATCCAGAAGTGATAGATTTTGGGTTAGGAATCCGTCGATCCAGTTGGCAAATAAAGGACATTCTGTCCCGATGCTTATTATAGTTCACAACCTTTATTTCCAAGTGCTTCCAGACTAGCAGAGGTGGAGCAGGATCGGACCAGGAGAAAAATGTGCCGAGCTGTCGTTATAACCGCACTTGCCATTGAATTTGAATCGGTTTGCGCACATCTGAAGGACCTGAGAGAGATTACACATCACCGAGGAAATGTCTACAACATGGGAACCTTCCCGGCAAAGGAAGGATCTTGGGAAGTCCTGGTAGCCGAGATTGGGATGGGCAATCCGACTGCTGCTCAAGAGACCGAGCGGGCTATAGAGTATTTCAAACCAGAGGTGGTTCTCCTGGTTGGCGTAGCTGGTGGGATCAAGGACGTCAACCTGGGCGACGTGGTCGCCGCAACCAAGGTTTATGCTTATGAGTCTGGCAAGGTTGACGATTCCGATGAAGGACCCATCTTTCTGCCAAGGCCTGAATTACTGCATTCCGGATTCCGCATGGAACAGAGAGCCAGAGCGGTGACAAGGAGCAAAGATTGGTCCGACAGGCTTGAGAACTGCAATCCTGGTCAAATGCCCCAGAGCTTCGTCGGTCCAATAGCCGCGGGCGAGAAGGTGATAGCATCCAACCGTTCGGCCATTTACAGGTTCCTCCGCTCAAACTATGGCGATTCTCTGGCCGTGGCGATGGAGGACTACGGCTTTCTGAGGGCGGCCTATGCGAACCCTGGTGTCGACGCCCTGGTGGTTCGTGGCATCTCTGACCTGATCGCTGGAAAGAGAGACTCTGACGAAGCTGGGTGGCAGGAGGTCGCTGCTAAAAACGCCAGCGCCTTCGCCTTCGAGGTGCTGGCCAATCTGGGCTGCAAAGATGGCGGTTCCGATGGTGAAATCGGCAGGCTTGTCGACGTGCCGGAGCTGCCGCAAAATTTCCTGCCACGTGCCAGGGACTTCAGGAAAATCAAAAATCTGGTTCTATCCGAGGACAAGAAGACGGCCGGGATCACCGGAGCCTCCAGAAAGGTCGGCGTCCAGGGCATGGGCGGGATCGGAAAGTCGGTCCTGGCAGCAGCTGTGGCGCGGGACGATGAGGTCCGCCAGGCTTTTCCGGACGGCGTGATCTGGATCACCCTCGGCCAGGAGCCGAAGCTCGCCCAGCGCCAGTCGGACCTCGCCGAATCGCTTGGCTATGGAAAAGTTGTCTTCAACGACGTGCAGCAGGGACGAACCCGGCTGAGCGATCTTCTCGCCAATAAGTCCTGCCTGATCATCCTGGACGACGTCTGGAATTCCGAGCATGTCGAGGCCTTCAACCGCCTGGGGCCAGATTGCAGGATGCTGATCACTACCAGAAACTCCGACATAATCACAGGACTTGGAGCCGAAGAATACTGTTTGGACGTTTTGGAAGATGACGAGGCTCTGAAGCTTTTGGTGGACTGGTCCGGCCAGGATGAGGGCTTCCTCCCGCCCGAGGCTCATGAGGTGGTGGAGAAGTGCGGTAACCTCCCATTGACCCTGGCGATGATCGGCGCCATGGTGCACAACAGGCAGGATCGTTGGGGCCTCGCCCTGCACAGGCTCCAGAACGCCGATCTGGATAAGATCCGGCGCCAATTCCCGAACTGCTCTTATCCTGACCTGATGGGAGCGGTCCAAGTCAGCGTCGATGCGCTGGAGCCGGATGTCCAGTCTCGATACCTCGACTTTGCGGTCTTCCCGGAAGATACGCCCATCCCGGAAGCCGTCTTGGAAACCTTCTGGAAGCCCGAAGGTCTGGATGAATATGATACGAAAGAAGTGCTGGACCTTCTGGTCAATCGATCTTTAGCCCGGCGTGACCGTGACGGACGCTTGAGCCTTCACGACCTCCAGTTCGACTACCTGAGAAAACAGGTCGAAGACCTCACCGAGCTGCACAACCGCCTGCTGGAAGCTTACCGCCAGAAATGTCGTGACGGCTGGCACACCGGCCCGGATGATGGCTACTTCTTCCAGCATTTGGCCAGCCATCTCATAAAAGCTGGGCGCAAAGATGAACTGCGAACTCTTCTCCTCGATTTCGATTGGATGAAAGCCAAGCTCGGAGCCACAGACGTCCCTTCTCTGGTTGCGGACTACGATTCTCTTCTCCCTGAAGATTCTGACGCGTTTTTGGTGCGAGATGCTCTCCGGCTCTCTGCTCACGTCATAGCCGGCGACAAGGCTCAGCTCGCCGGTCAGGTGCTGGGCCGCTTGATGGCGTTATCGTCTCTCTCGATACAGGCCATGCTCTACCACATCAGAGGGGGTGGAGACGAATCCTGGATACGCCCCCTTATCCCCAGCCTGACGCCGCCGGGAGGACCCTTGCTCCGCACCCTGAAAGGTCATGCCGGTCCGGTCAGTGCGGTGGCGGTGACCCCCGACGGTCGAAAAGCGGTATCGGCTTCCTATGATCAGACACTCAAGGTATGGGACCTGGAGCGGGGCGAAGAGGTGCGGACCCTGAAAGGTCATTCAGGTTGGGTCATAGCGGTGGCGGTGACCCCCGACGGTCGAAAAGCGGTATCGTCTTCTGATGATCAGACCCTCAAGGTATGGGACCTGGAGAGGGGCGAAGAGGTGCGGACCCTGAAAGGTCATTCAGGTTGGGTCATAGCGGTGGCGGTGACCCCCGACGGTCGAAAAGCGGTATCGGCTTCCGGTGATCGGACACTCAAGGTCTGGGACCTGGAGAGGGGAGAAGAGGTGCGGACCCTGAAAGGTCATTCAGGTTGGGTCTACGCGGTGGCGGTGACCCCCGACGGGCGAAAAGCGGTATCGTCTTCCGGTGATCAGACACTCAAGGTCTGGGACCTGGAGCGGGGCGAAGAGGTGCGGACCCTGAAAGGTCATTCAGGTCTGGTCTACGCGGTGGCGGTGACCCCCGACGGTCGAAAAGCGGTATCGGCTTCCGATGATCAGACACTCAAGGTCTGGGACCTGGAGCGGGGCGAAGAGGTGCGGACCCTGAAAGGTCATTCAGGTTCGGTCAGGGCGGTGGCGGTGACCCCCGACGGTCGAAAAGCGGTATCTGCTTCCGGTGATCGGACACTCAAG
>DUJZ01000017.1:3040-11964 GCA_013329565.1 Methanomassiliicoccales archaeon | reverse complement strand
CCGGGTGCGGGTTGCTCAGGAGCGGCCGGGGAGGGCTGGGCCGGGGCGGGTTGAGCGGGCGGTGCCTGCCGAGACGGCTCTTGCGCCACCTGGTACTGCTGGGCCTGGTACTGCTGGTACTGAGGCTGGAAGATGTCCTGCAGCTTCAGGAAGCCGAAGAGCATGATCAGCCCCGGAATGACCCACACGAAAAAGCCTACGATCGTCCAGATGAGGAGGGAATCGCTGGCCTGCTTGAACCTTCCCTGGTCGAGGTTGGCGAACACATGGTCCTTAAGCATCAGCAGTAGCACTATGCCCAGGCCGGCTGAGATGAGCGATGATATCCCGCCTCCGAGGTTGCCGACGATAATGGATATCACCCCTACCACCAGGGCTATTAGCGCGAATATCAGAGCGAACAGCTGTCCTATGTAGACCAGCTTGCGGGCCTCGGCGACACTGGCTGGAAGCCAGGACGGGCCGTTCTCGGATGCCAGGAATTCATTCAGGTCCATCTTAATCCTCCAAAGGGAGCCATCCCTGGGTTTTGTACATGGGATTCGGAAATTTCAATGTATCGAGCCTTTGATGATAATGAGCCGTTTATTTGGACTAGCTCACAAGAATTATATATCATCCCCCAGCTACGAAAGGCGCCAAGGTTGAAATGGATGAAGAATGAGGATTTCAAATACCTGTACGAACGATTGAAGGAACCCTCGGACATCGACTCGCTCTCCAAGGAACTGAACCTGGACCGCGAGCTTCTCACCGTCATCTACACCCAGAGGACCCAGAGAGAGTCGATGAAGAAGCATTACAAGGTCAAACGCGACGCGCCGAGGCTGCTCAGGTCCTGGCGGAGCGGGGAGACCCTGTTGGAGATAGCGCGCCGCTACGAGTTTCCTCCCGTGCTAACTGGACTGGTGCTTTTCAATGAGTCCGGGCGGTCCAACAAGCAGTACTGGGCCTTGGTGCGCAACCCGGAGGCCATAACGGACAAGGAGCTGCGCCGCCAGATCGAGGAGATTACCGCCGCCGACATTGTCAATTCCCCTGAGGGAGATCAGAAACAGAAATTGCGCGGGAAGTGGGGCGAGAAGAACCTGCAGGACTGGTTGGACAGCCAGGGCATAACCTACCGCACGGAGAACGACCTGCGCGGAAATTTCACCAAGACTCCCGACGCACTGCTGGACAAGCCCATCGTGGTCAACGGTTGGAAGATCAACTGGATCGAGTCCAAGGCCTCCTTCGGCGATTTCGTCGAGGTCAACAAGAACACACGAAAGCAGCTGTCACCGTACGTGAAGCTGTTCGGCCAGGGCCTGGTCGTCTACTGGTTCGGATTCGTTGACGAGATAACCATGGAGGACGGCATCTTCATCACGGATTCGTCCCTGACCGGGCTGAACTGCCGTTACGTATAGTGGATGGCAGCTGCACACATTAAATATCTATCATCATTATTTTAGTCCATGGACCGGGCCGAGGTCATCTCCGCCAGCGATTTGGAGCGGTATGGGTATTGCCCGCTCAGCTGGTGGTTGGGGCGGCGGTCGCAGTCCCATACTCCTGAGCAGGAGCAGGGTGACATCGCTCACCGTGACAAGGCCGAGGAGTATCGGCGGATAAGGATCATAGAACAGAAGGCCTGGGACTGGGAACGGATGGTGTTCCTGTTCTCCCTGGTGGCGACGGTGCTCGCCGTCACCGGCATTTCGCTCATGCGGGCGACCGGCAGCGCGGACATAGGTTGGGTATTGCCGCTGCTGAGCAGCATCTGGTTCCTGGCGGTGGTCGCCATGCTCTACCTTTCCGCGCAGCGGGGAAGAGCCATCATCCAGGTGCGGCGTTTGCAGATAGTGGCCATCGTCGGACTGGTCCTCATGGTCGTGGCCATGAACATCGGTAACCTCCTACAGGCCGACCCTATGGTCTCCGTGATCCTGGAGGCTTTGGCGCTCGTTTGGCTGATAGCCGCTTCGGTCGCGCTGTATCTGTCGCTATCCGCCTCCCAGAGGGCGGGGGAATACAAGACGGTGGAAGGCCTGGATGGAGAGATACATTATGTAGGGACGGACAGTTCGCCATTGTACTTCTCGGAAAGTTACGGTCTCAGCGGTCGTCCGGACTTCGTGCTGGAGATAGACGGGCAGTTGATCCCCGGGGACCTGAAGACCGGACGGACGCCGAAGGGGCCGCTGTTCTCGCACATCATGCAGGTGGCGGCCTACTGCCTGCTCATCGCGGAGTCGTCAGGAAAGCGCCCTCCGTACGGCCTTCTGCGCTACGGGAACGAGGAGCACGAGATAGAGTTCGACCCGGAGCTGGAGAGGATGCTCCTTGAGAAATTGGAGGAGATGCGCAAGCTGATGCGCAGCGGCGAGGTGCACCGCAACCACAACCGCCCGGGCAAGTGTGCCAGCTGCTCCCGCCGGGAGTCCTGCCCGGAGAAGCTGGTATGATCACTCCACGGTGACGCTCTTGGCCAGGTTCTTAGGCTTGTCGATCGAGCATCCCCGGCGATTGGCCACGTAGTACGCGAGCGCCTGTAGCGCGACCGTCACCGGTATCGGCGAGAAGACCGGCTTGACCGGCGGGACGAAGATCATGCGCTCGCACAGCCTGGACAGGTCGGTGTCGCCTTCCAGGCCCACGCCGAGAACCGGACTGTCCCGGGCGGCCACCTCTGAAATGTTTGCTAGCATCTTCTCGTAGGTGTGATCGCCCTTGATGGCCACGGCTATCACCGGGGTGGTGGAGTCCAGCAGCGCCAGCGGGCCGTGCTTCAGCTCCCCGGCGGCGAACCCTTCCGCGTGGATGTAGGATATCTCCTTCAGCTTGAGGGCGCCCTCCAGCATCGTCGGGTAGTTGATGTTGCGTCCGATGAAGAAGCAGTGGTCGGCCTTGTCGATCATCTTGCTCGCTTCCTCAATGTCGTGTATGTGGTTCAGCACCGACTGCACCATGTTGGATGATTGCCTCAACGAGGAAAGGGCGCTGCGCATGGAGTCGTGGCTGAGCGTGCCGTTCGCGTATCCTATGCGTATGGCCAACAGGTACATGGCCAGAAGTTGGGTGAGGAACGTTTTCGTTGCCGCCACACCGATCTCCGGACCGGCCCTGGTGTAGAGGACCTCGTCCACCTCCCTGGTTATGGTGGAGCCGACAACGTTCGTAACGGCCAGCGTGCGGCAGCCCCGGCGCCGGGCCTCCCTTGCCGCGGCGAGAGTGTCGGCGGTCTCCCCGCTCTGAGTGATGAGGATCACCAGCGGGGCCTCGCGGGCGCCTGGCGAATAGCGGTACTCGGAAGCCAGCTCCAGCGTGGTGGGCACCCCGGCGAACTCCTCCATGGCGTACTTGCCGACCATGGCGGCGTGGAACGAGGAACCGCAGGCCACCAGCTTCACCGTCTGGAAGTCCATTCGAGGAAGGACATCCCCGTTCTCGATGAGGTCCAGCGCCCCGAGCAAAGTGTTGTGGATGGCGTTCGGCCCCTCGAATATCTCCTTGAGCATGAAGTGCTCGAAGCCGCCCTTCTGGGCGTCCTCGGCGGACCAGGTGACCACGGATGGTTCCCTTTTCACCGACGCTCCATCGTGATCGTAGACCGCCACTCCGTTCGGGGTCAGCGACACGGTCTCCCCGTCCATGATGTAAAGGACCTGGCTGGTGTGGCTGAGCAGCGCCGTGACGTCGGATGCCAGGAAGTTCTCCTTTACCCCCAGGCCCACCACCAGCGGGTTCTCCTTGCGGGCGGCGGCGATCTCCTGGCTGCCTTCTAGTACAGCAGCTATGGCGTACGTCCCCTGTATCTCCCGGACCGTGTCGGCCAAAGCCTGGCGCAGATCGCCGGAGAAATGCGTCTCCATCAGATGCACCACCACCTCGGTGTCCGTCTCGGATGTGAAGTGATGCCCTTCCGATTCCAACCTTTCGCGCAGGGCCGTGTAGTTCTCTATGATGCCGTTGTGAACTATGGCCAGCTTCCCGTCGCAGGAGACGAACGGATGAGCGTTCCTATCCGACGGACGACCGCAGGTGGCCCAGCGGGTGTGACCTATGCCAGTTCGTCCTTCGAACTTGGGGAGCGCCTTCTGCAGCACATCCAGCTCCCCCTGCCTTTTCAATAGCACCAGGCGCCCGTCCTCCACCATGGCCACACCGGCGGAATCGTATCCCCGGTACTCCAATCGTTTCAGGCCGTCCATCAGCACTTCCGAGGCCCGGCGGTGACCTGAGTATCCGACTATGCCGCACATCAGACCACTATGCTCCTGTCCTCGAGGGTCCCGCTGACCTTGGCGCCATCGCCGACTCGTGAGTTCGCTCCCACGATGGTGCCGGCGGAAAGCACCACCTTCGGACCTATCTGGGTGAACTCGCCGACCATGCTGCCGGCCTTCTCGATCTTGAAGAAGTCGTCCTCCACCCGGACCTGGGCCAGGCCGGAGGGCGCGGAGAAGCCGGTCATTATCCGGCACCCGTCATCTATCACCGCCCGGGATATGTGGGCGTGGGAACCGATGGAAACGTTGTTCATGATCATGGAATTGTTGATGAAGGTGTAGGGAGCGATGTGCACCCCATTGCCGATGCTGGTGGTCGGGAACATCGTGACGTATGGACCGATCTCGCATCCCTCGCCGATAGATACTGGCCCCTCGATGTAGCAGCCGGCGCGGATCCTTGAACCGGCGCCGACGTAAACCGGGCCGCGCATGGTGACCCCGGACTCGATGGTCCCGGTGGTCTCCTGGCCGGACAGGCTGAAGGCGTATTCGTTCAAACGGATGAGGTCCCACGGGTAGACGGCGTCCATCCAGCGTCCGGTGGAGCGCACCGCCTCGATCGTGAGGCGGGGCATGCAGCTGCGCATCACGTGAGTGATGCCGGACTTCCCGGCCAGCACGCCCTTCTCCAGATGGTTGAATATGCTGGGGGGGAAGCGGTAGATTCCGGTGTTGATTATGTTGCCCACCTTCCTATCGGGCTTCTCGATGATGTCCACCACCTGGCCGGACTCGATCTGCACCACCCCGTACTTGGATGGCATCTCGGAGTCGGTGACCAGCATGGCCAGGCTTCCCTTGTGCTTCAAAAGGTCGGATATCACCTGGGCGTCGATGATGTTGTCCCCTGCCACCATGATGAAGTCCTCCTTGATCTGGTCCCGGACCGCCAAGGCGGCGTGGGCGGTGCCCAGCTGCTTCTCCTGGATGGCGTAGGAGATCTTGACCCCGAAGCGCGAGCCGTTCCCGAAGAAGGACATTATGCGCTCCTTCATGTACCCCACGACCAGGATGATCTCGGTGATGCCGTTGGCCGCCAAGGCTCTGATGACATATTCCAGTATGGGGCGGTTGCCGATGGGGATCATGACCTTGGGCCTGGACACGGTGAACGGACGGAGCCTGGTCCCCTCCCCGGCGGCCAGAATGACAGCTTTCATCAATGGGTCCTCTGGACATAGCCATCCCTCTGGCCGTTTATTAATCTTTTTCGCGCTCCCTTATTGACGGCAAGTGATAATGGGGAGGAAAATTGTTTAACAATCGAGGGGGGTCAAGCGACCAAGGTTCAGCAGATGCCCGACCCGTCCATATCCACATTGCCTAACGAGATCGTGCGATTCCTTGAGAACCCCGGAGGGCATTCTCTTATCGTTCGGGGTAACGCCGGCACCGGGAAGACCACCTTCGTCCTGCAGGTGGCGGAGGAGTTCAAGGACCGGCAGAGGGCGCATTATCTTTCCACCCGCGTTTCCGATTCGTCGTTGCTCAGGCAGTTCCCATGGCTTGCCGAACGGCTCATAACCAGGGAGGAGACCGGGACCAGACACCGCTCAGGCTTCGGACGACTGAAGGGCATGGGCTCTGGCGACCTGGTCGTGCCCCGGAAGGAGATGACCATCTCCATCGGCAAGACCATGCCCGACCTGGAGAACCTTTACGACCTGGTGGAGAAGAGCGGGGAACGGGTGCTGGTCATTATCGACAGCATCGACGCTTTGGCCGATAGGTACGAACTGAAGTGCCGGGAGCTGATGATCGCCCTGCAGCGGGACCTGGTGGAGGGGCAGGGGGCAAATTTGCTCTTCGTCCTGGAGAGCAACGACCACATGCTAGACTATCTGGGCGATGGAGTGGTCGAGTGCAGCCGGGTGGAGCACGAACGGCGTTTGATTCGTGAGATGGACCTGATGAAGCTGCGCGGGGTGGAGGTGCAGCAGCCGTTGTACCTGTTCTCCCTGAAAGGAGGCAAGTTCCGCTGCTTCGGCGCCGGTTGGGACCGGGGCTGCGACTTGCGCAAAGAGTTCGTCACGCCATCGGACCCGCAGGGACGGCTATCCTACGGCATTACAGACCTCGACGACATGACAGGCGGCATCTCGCCGGGAGCGATCACGCTCATCGAACTGGGTTCCGGGCTTCCGCCGACGGTCAGCGGATTGCTGGAGATGTCGCTGGTCTCCAGTTTCGCCAAGGCCGGCCGCGGGGTGCTGTGGGTTCCGCTGCGCAAGGAGAGCGGGGCGGGGGCACGGGGGCTGCTGCAGAACTCCCTTACGGACATGGAGATGGAGAAGGCCGTCCGTGTCGTAGAGCCGGCCTCCCAGATGGACCTGGGAAGCGGACGGTACGTCATGGGCGTCGAAGGCAACATGGTATCCGACGACCTGAAGTGGAAGAACGTAGCCTACGCTCTGGACGGGAGCTCGCAGCCGTTCCTCTCGCTGATGGGGTTCGATTCCCTGGAATCGATCTACGGTGGGGAGGTCATGGAAGGACTGGCGGACCACCTCGCTGCGGTGAAGCGTAACGGAGGGTCGTTCGTCGGACTGACGTCTCCAACGTCCCGGTCCACGGCCCGACTGGCCGATATGGCCACCGTGCACCTCAAGGTGGAGAGGATAGGGGGCACGGTGGTGCTCTACGGCAGCAAACCGTTCACAGAGTGCTTCGCCCTGACGGTAGAGGAAAGACCCCAGGGAGGGTGCGTGTCCCTGACCCCGCTGGTGTGAGGTGCTGAGAATGTTCAAGACGAATTTTCCGCAGATGTGCTCGGTGCTGATGCTCGGCACTCCGGGAGTGGGGTTGCTGGAGTTCCAGCTGGGCATGGTCAAGGAATACCTGGACCAAGGCGAGCCGGTGGTGTTCGTGACCATGGACCTGCTGCCCAAGGACCTGCTGGCCACCATGGAGCGCTTCGGCATCCCCATGGACCTCCTGGGAAAGGGCCTATACGTGATCGATTACCATTCCAGCCTGCTCGGCAATTCGGACGACCGCGAGCCGGCCGATCGCGGAAAGGTGCGCCGCATACATGACCTCGAAGGGATCATGTTCAACGTGGCCACCATATTCGAGGAGGAGAAGCGGCCGCTGAGGATATTCATGCACACCCTCTCCACGCTGTTCCTGTACAATCAGGCCAGCGTGGTGCTGAAGTTCTTCCAGATAAGCACCTCCCGCATACGAAGCGAGTTCGGCACGGCCATCGTGGCCGTGTTCGACGGGGTGCATGACGAGAAGGCGCTCAATCACCTGGTGGCCTTGGCGGACGGAGTCATAGAGCTCCGCTTCGACGACGAGCTGAACCGCGTTCTCAGGGTAAGGCACATGCGCGGCATGTCCGTGCCTGGACGCTGGATACCGTTCGAGATCGCTCCCGGAGGGGATGAGACCCCGGCTCCAGTGCTGGAGTGGAAGTGATCACTCCTCGGCTTCCTCCATGACGCCGTAGAGGGCGCGGTTGAGCTCCTGAACGGCACGGACGGTGGCCTTGGAGTACAGCGGACATTCCGCCTTGGGCCGGACCACCATCTCCTTCTTGCGGCAGTACACCAGCTGGTCGCTTAGCCCCAGCTCGGGGCGGTTCTCGCGATGCAGACAGGAAAAACAGAGCGCCTTTTTCATCCGGCGCGTTCTAACGTGCATGGTGTATTTGATTGTTCCCTAATGTTTCGGCGCTATGGCCTCGCCGATGTCCAGGACCTTGATGCCCTCCCTTCCCAGGTTCAGGGAGCAGAAGGGGCAGGCGGTTATCACACCGTTCACTCCGGCCCGTCGGTACAGGTCGACCTTGCTCCGGGCGATCGATCCGGACGTCTCCGGAAAGCCGGAGAGCATGCCGCCTCCGCCGCCGCAGCAGCCGTCCTCCCCGGGCATCCTGACGACGCTCACACCCGCGCTTTCCAGGATGCTTATCAGGTCCTCGGCGGTCCAAGGACTGATACCCCGCCTGAGGTGACATGGCACCTGCAGCGCCCAGCGACCTTCCAGATTGGAACAGAGGTCCGACCCCTTCAGAACCTCGATCACGTGCTCCGCCTCTATCCCGTACACCTCCCTGAGCTGATACGTGCAGCCCGGGCAGGAGGTGATGATGCGGTCGTACCGTGAGAAGACCTCGGCGTTCCTGCGCCGGAGGCCCTCGGCCGCATCAAGCGCCCCTATCTTCAGCAGGGGGGAGCCGCAGCACATCGCCTCGCTCGATATGTCGTGCTTCATTCCCAGGGAAGTGAGAAGCGAAGATACCGACGCCGTGAGGTCGGTCGATCGTCCCAGACCGATGCAGCCCGGGAAGTACAAGATGCGATTTCCATCCTCCATCCAACCGCTGAACTCGGTGCTGACCGTTCGTCCGAAGGAGGAGATGTTCTCGAGCATCTTTCGGTGGCCAGGAAGACGTTCACCGGACATCTCCGACCTGAGCTTGAGCATGGAACGGGTGAGGGTGATCCCGGAGGGACAGGCCCATTCGCAGGCATGGCACGTGGTGCAACGCAGGGCGTTCTGGCCGATGCTATCGCGTTCCAAGAATCGAGGGGCGTCCACTCCCACCGTCCGTGGTCCTGGGAATCGACTTCCCGAGGGATCGTTGAGCACCGGGCAGGCCCGCAGGCAGCTCCCGCATTTCACGCACCGACCTTCGTTCAT